>NZ_JABFOM010000019.1:0-65557 GCF_013116715.1 Arthrobacter sp. 147(2020) | reverse complement strand
GACGAAAGGCCCCACCCACGGTGGGGCCTTTCGCACTTAACCCACCACCCCACCCACACCCACAAACCAGCCAGCCAGGTCTGCAGATGGCACGCTCCAAACGGACGGCTTCCAGCCGGTAAAGTCGTCAGACATGAGCAACCTCTTTTCGGACGCCGCGCTGCCACAGGTAGAGCCCGACCCAGCGCCGTCGCTGGCCTTCACCGTCACCGTCCCGGTTCCTCCGGACCACGCATTTGCGGGCTTTGTCGATAACATCCATCTCTGGTGGCCCGCGCAGAGTCTCAGCGTGTACGGCGTCGGTAGCTTCTTCGACCTGGAGGGTGACGCGCTGGTCGAAACCTCCCCCGAGAACGAGGAGGCCGTCTGGGCAGCTGTCATTGACCGGGAAGAGGGACGCCGGCTCGACCTTGCCTGGCACCACCAGCTGGGGGGAGGTACCCAGACGGACCTGTCTCTCGGGTTCGAGGGCCTCCCAGGCAGGGGCACACTGGTATCCCTGACGCATCGGGGCTGGTCCACGGCCCACCAGTCGGTGCAGGACCGCTCCCTCTATGAGACTTTCTGGCCAACGGCGCTCGAGAAGTTCCAGCGCTTTATGGGCGGAACCCAGTGACCCCCGAACTGATCGCCGAGCTGAGCGCTTTCCTCCCGCACGGGGCGGTGTTGACTGCCGAGTCCGCAGTTGAACCCTATGCGCGAGACCAGGGCCCGGTCCTTAGTCTTCAGTCTCCCGCCGCCGTGGTCTGGGCACAGACGGTCGACGAGGTGCAACAGGTCATGCGGTGGGCATACGCTCACCGGATCCCGGTGGTCCCCCGGGGTGCCGGCACGGGAGTCTCAGGCGGCGCGCACGCCACGGAGGGGTGCATCGTGTTGAACCTGGACCGGATGAACCGCATCACCGCGATGAACCCGCTGGACGAGACCGCCGTCGTCGAACCCGGGGTGATCAACGCCGACCTCAACGCTGCTGCGGCCGAACACGGGCTGATGTACGCGCCGGATCCCGCCAGTTACCGCATCTCCACGCTCGGTGGGAACGTGGCGACCAACGCGGGCGGACTACGGTGCGCCAAGTATGGGGTGACCCGGGATTCGATTCTGGCCCTGGATGTGGTCCTCGCCGACGGGACGCTGATCCGGACCGGTGTGCAGACCTTCAAGGGCGTCGCCGGGTACGATCTGACCTCACTATTCGTCGGATCGGAAGGCACGCTGGGGATCGTCGTTGGCATCACCGTACGGCTACGCTACCTCCCCCACAGCGAACAGACCCTTGCCGCCTTTTTCCCCGATATCCAGACCGCTGCCGCAGGGGTACTGGCGGTGGGTGAGGCCCGCGTCCAACCGGCGATCATGGAGTTGCTGGACGGCATGACCCTGACCGCCCTGGATGGCGCACACGGGTCCAACCTGCGCGAGCGTGGTGGTGCCCTGTTGCTGATTCAGACCGACGGGTTCGGTGCTGAGGCGGAGGCCGCCGTCGTCCGCGTGGTGCTGACGGCGCTAGGGGGCACTGTGAGTTCGCAGGACGTCGGTGAAGCGGCACACCTGATTGATCTTCGTCGGCACAGCCGCGGGGACGAGGTCGACGACGAATTCCGGGTCGGCGAGGACGTCGCCGTGCCGCGGTCCCAGCTGGTGCACTACATTGCGCAACTTGAGCGGGTGGCCGCCGAGCATTCGGTCCTTCTGAAAGTGGTCGCCCACGCCGGGGACGGTAACCTGCATCCGACCTTCTGGGTGTCGGCGGCCGAGGGCCCGGCAGGTGTGGAACGGCTCGACCTGGCACTCGACGAGTCGGTGCGCCTGGCACTGGGCTTGGGCGGAACCATCACCGGGGAACACGGGGTGGGCCAATACAAGCTGAGGTGGCTCCCCTGGGAGCAGACAGAGGAAGTCCTGGACCTCCAGCGCCAGATCAAGAAAGTCTTCGATCCGCGGGGCATCCTGAACCCCGGGAAGGCCATTACCGTCGAGGCGTAGCCTCCCATGGATAGAATGAGTGCTATCGCTGCCAGCTGGCAGCACCATGAACATGAATGGGGATTCAACGTGTCTGACAACTATCCGGGCAATCAGCCCAACCAGCAGGGCAGCGGCCAGGGCGAGGATCCCTCGAAGTACCCGGCTGGCCAGCAATGGCAGCAGCCCGCACCGGGCAGTCAGCCCACCCCCTACGGGCAGCAGGGACAGTCCAGCCAGTCTCCGTACGGGCAGCAGGGCGGGTATGGGCAGAGCCCTTATGGAACCGGCCCTGGTGGATACGGGCAGCCAACCGAGAATCCCGGCAAGACCCTTGGCATTGTGGGCATGATCTGCGCCATCATCTGGCCCATCTCCATTGTCGGCCTGATCATCAGCATCGTGGCTATGGTGAAGTCACGCAGAGCCAGGATGGGCAACGGCTTCGCCCTCGCTGGCATCATCATCGGCGCAATCGGTGTGATCACCGGGATACTCACCGTGATTGTCCTCGTCGCAGGGGTCAACCTCATCACTGAAGTCTGTGGGGATCTGGGCCCCGGCGTGCACCAGTACGAAGGCACCGAGATCACCTGCCCGTAACCTCTCACCCTGTTACACCACTGGGCGCGCCCGGAGCTGGGCGGGACGAGCCGGTATCGGCCCTCCCCATCACAGTTCCGGGTGCGTTCCCGTTTAAGGCACAGGCACAGGCTTCGGTAGCCGCCGGCTAAGGCGAGTCGCGTGCGCCGCCGTCGAGGATGTCGATCGACTTCGTGTCGGCGGTGAGCATGATGGCGGCTTCATCCCGGCGGTGTACCAGGATGGAGTCGAGGTAGGACTGGACGGCCTCAGCCAATGGCACGTTGCGGTCCTGCTTCTCGGACATGTACCAGCGGTGCTCAAGAACCTCGTGGACCACCTCGGCTGGTTCCAGCTTGCGGCCCAGCTCGCGGGGGACAGCACGCACAATCGGTTCGAATACCTGACTCACCCAGAGATGTGCGCTGAGCTCCTCGTCGACGTCGGGGTTGTTGTCGGCGCGGTAGGCGTCCATGTCGTTGAGCAGCCGCCTGGCCTGGTTCTCCTGCGCATCGAGCCCGGTCAGCCGCAGGAGCCGCCGGCTATGGTGACCGGCGTCGACCACCTTGGGCTGCAGCTGGATCTGGGAGCTGTTGGCCTCCGTCTGGATGGCATACTCTTCCACGTCGAACCCCAGCTCGTTGAGCCGGCGAATCCTGGCGTTGACGCGCCACCGGTCGTTGAGGTCGAAGGATTCCTGGTCTGTCAGCTCGGCCCAGAGACGGCGGTAGCTGTCCATGATGAGCTCGCTGGTGGCCAGGGGATCCACTTTCTCTTCGATCAGGCCACCCTCGGCGAGGTCCATCAGCTCGCCGGCGATGTTCACGCGGGCGATCTCAAGGTCATACTCCCGCTGGCCGGAGGACAGCTCTGGATACAACTCGCCCGTCTCGGCGTCGACCAGGTAGGCAGCAAAGGCTCCAGCATCACGGCGGAACAGGGTGTTCGACAGGGAAACGTCGCCCCAGTAGAACCCGATGAGGTGCAGCCTGACCAGCAGCAGCGCCTGGGCATCGATCAGCCGGGTCAGGGTTTCCCGCCGCAGCGTCTGGGAAAACAGGGCGCGGTAGGGCATCGAGAATTTCAGGTGCCGGGTGACGAGCACCGGATCGAGGTCGGAACCGTCCAGGGCCTTCCGGCCGGTGATGACAGCGACCGGCTCCACGCTGGGCACATCGAGTCTGCGGAGCTTCCGCAGCATGTGGTACTCATGCCGGGCCACGTGTTCGCTGGTTTCCTTGATGGCAATGACCGACCCGCCGAGGTGGGCAAACCGCACAATGTGCCGTGAAATACCGCGGGGCAGCGCGGCGAGATACTGGGCTGGCCAGTCTTCCAATCCGATATGCCAGGGCAGGTCCAGCAGTTCGGGGTCGGTGGCGGCAGCCGTGATGTTCAGGGATCCAAGCGTGCCCGGATCCGAGCCGCCCCTGGTGCGTGGCAATTTGCCGGGCTGGTCCCAGTCGGTTGGCTCGTCGTGCCACTCGGCGTCTGGCGAATCGTTCATGTGTTGCCCTTTTTTGTGACTGTTTACTACTTAACGAAATGCGGTGCTTAACGAAGTACGGTGGCCCCTGAATTGAAAGTCAATCCAAAGACCACCGTACTCGGGTCAGTTCCGCTCGGACAGCGGGGCTAGCTTAGACGTGATCGGCCAGCCGCAGTCCGTCCTTCATGTCGAAGAGGTGCACATGGCCTTTTTCGGGGGTGACGTAGATGGTGTCACCCTTCATTGGTGGGCGCCGCCCGTCAACACGTGCCACGATGACCTGCTCCTCCCCATTCAGGGTGGTGTGGCCGTAGACGTAGGCGTCGGCGCCGAGTTCCTCGACGACGTCGACCTCAACCTGCAGGCCCTGGCCATCCGGTGCGATCTGGAGATCTTCAGGACGGACACCCAGGGTCACGGTGCCGCCGTGTGCAGCATCGAGCACCTCGTGGGCAACCGGGTAGGTGATGCCACCGAACTTCACGCCGCCGTCGGTGACGGGGAGTTCCAGCAGGTTCATGGCGGGGGAGCCAATGAAGCCTGCAACGAAGACGTTGACGGGGCGTTCGTACAGGTTGCGCGGAGTGTCGACCTGCTGGAGGACGCCATCCTTGAGAACTGCCACGCGATCGCCCATGGTCATTGCCTCAACCTGGTCGTGCGTCACGTAGACAGTGGTGACACCCAGGCGGCGGGTCAGCGACGCGATCTGGGTGCGGGTCTGCACGCGCAGCTTCGCATCGAGGTTGGAGAGAGGCTCATCCATGAGGAACACCTGTGGGTTACGCACGATCGCGCGTCCCATCGCAACACGCTGCCGCTGGCCGCCGGAGAGGGCCTTGGGCTTGCGGTCGAGGTACGGCTCAAGGTCGAGCAGCTTCGCTGCGTCGCGAACGCGTTCGGCGCGCTCTTCCTTGGACACGCCAGCGATTTTCAGCGCAAATCCCATGTTGTCGGCTACCGACATGTGGGGGTAAAGCGCGTAGTTCTGGAACACCATCGCGATGTCGCGGTCCTTGGGCGGAACATCGGTGACGTCGCGGTCACCAATGAGGATACGGCCCGAGTTCACATCTTCGAGTCCGGCGAGCATCCGCAGCGACGTGGACTTGCCACAGCCGGAGGGTCCCACGAGAACGAGGAATTCGCCATCAGCGATCTGAATGTCGAGCTTGTCAACCGCGGGCTTCTCTGTCCCGGGGTACAGGCGTGTTGCCTGGTCAAACGTCACCGTTGCCATTTGTTTTTCCTTTTCACGGGCAGGTACGTGCCCGACGATCCGTTGTGAATGGAGAGTATTCAGTTATCTGTGTCGCCCTGGCCGTACTTCATCGAGACGGCAGGTGGTGTGCGTCACAGATTCCGAGTATGGCAGATAAATCAGGATTGCGCACTGGTGCGGCGTAGCTCCAGAAGCCGCTCCAGCACCAGCACCAATTCCTCGGGCGAGTGGATGCGGTGGCTAGCCCGGGTCTCCCCGTCCCCGATCTTGATGCCGAGGTCTTGGGCTTCGAGCGCGGCGAAGGCGTGTTCATCAGTGACGTCGTCGCCGGCGAACAACACTGCCGTGGCGCCAGTGTACTTCCGCAGCGATCTGATGCCCTGGCCCTTGTCGGCGCTGATGACCGAGGTTTCCAGGACGCGCTTGCCGTCGGTGATGTGGGCGCCCTCCAGCTGGTCCAATGCGGCGCGGGCCGCGTCGGTCGCGGCTGCCGCGACGTCGTCGTCGGCGGTTCTGGTGTGCAGAACGACGCCGGCAGGCTTGGATTCGAGCATCGTTCCGTGGTGGGAGTCCACCACGCGCTGGACAGCGGCAGTGGCCCGGCGAAGCAGGTCGGTCTGCTGGTCGGTCAGCGTCAGCGGGGCGCCATCGGGTCCGGTCCAGGTCTCGGCGCCGTGGCTACCGATGAGCAGCGTTTCCGGGTCGGGGGTCGCGACCGAGCGGAGGCTGTCGAGCGCCCGCCCGGAGACGAGCGCCGTCGTCGTCTCCGGGAGCTGTCCGAGCGCGGACAGCGCACTGGCCGACCCGGGAAGCGGCCGGGCGTCAGCGGCAAGGGGGACGAGCGGTGACATGGTGCCGTCAAAGTCCAGGGCAATCAGCAGATGGTCGGCCTTCGCGATTGATGCCAGCGCGGTCAGTAATGCGGGACTCAGGCTCTCAGGCATGCGGTGTCTCCTGGGGGTTCTCGTGGTTACCCTCCTGCAGGGCGGCGAGGAAGGCCTTGGACCATCGTTCGACGTCGTTCTGCAACACCTGGCGGCGCATGATCCGCATCCGGCGGGTCGATTCGGCGGGGCTCATGTTCACCGCGGTGACGATTGCGGCTTTGAGGCCGTCGATGTCGTGCGGGTTGATCAGGACCGCCTGGCGAAGGGTGTCAGCTGCGCCGGCAAACTCGCTCAACACCAGTGCACCGCTGTTGCTAGTGCGGGCTGCCACGTACTCTTTGGCCACCAGGTTCATGCCGTCCCGCAGCGCGGTAATCAGCATGACGTCGGCCGCCAGGTAGAGGGCAACCATTTCCTCCACCGGGTAGCTGTGGTGCAGGTAGCGGATGGCGGTGTTCTTGATGGTGTCGTAGGTGCCGTTGATCCGGCCAACGGCTCCCTCGATTTCCTCCCGCAGTAACCGGTACTGCTCCACCCGTTCGCGGCTGGGGCTGGCCACCTGGATCAGTGCGGCGTCCTCCACCTTGACGTGCCCATCGGCGAGTAGCTCTTCGTAGGCCTTGAGGCGGTGGCCGATCCCCTTGGTGTAGTCCAGCCGGTCCACCCCGAGGAGGATGTGCTTCGGGTTGCCGAGCTCGCGGCGGATCTCCTTGGACCGTTCGATGATGTCTTCGCGGTTGGCGAGCGTGATGATCTGGTCAACGTCGATCGAGATCGGGAACGCTTCGGCCCGCGAGGTGTAGGTGGGGCCGCCTTCTTCCAGTTCAACCTGAACCTGCTGCTGCCGGACCGTGTGGCCGACGAAGCGGCGGACGCAGCGTAGGAAGTTGCTGGCATCGCTGGGACGCTGGAACCCGATCAGGTCGGCGCCGAGGAGACCCTCGATCACCTGGCCGCGCCAGGGCAGCTGGGCGAAGATCTCCAGCGGAGGAAACGGGATGTGGTTGAAGAAGCCGATTTTCAGGTCGGGGCGGGCCGCGCGCAGCATCTTGGGGACCAACTGCATCTGGTAGTCCTGGACCCAGACGGTGGCGCCCTCGGCGGCGACCGCCGCGGTGGCTTCGGCGAAGCGTTCGTTGACCCTGCGGTAGGAGTCCCACCAGTGGCGGTGAAACTCCGGTGGGGCAATCACGTCGTGGTAGAGCGGCCACAGGGTGGCGTTGGAGAAACCCTCGTAGTAGAACTCCACCTCGTCGGCGGTGAGGTGGACGGGGACGAGTCGCATGTTGTCGTGGTCGAATGCGTCGAGGGTTTCATCGGGTGCGCCGTGCCAGCCCACCCATGCGCCGTCGGCCTTGGACATGACGGGTGCCAGGGCGGTGACCAGGCCGCCGGGGGAGCGGCGCCAGGAACTGCTGCCGTTGGTGTCCACCCGGTCGACGGGCAACCGGTTGGACACGACAATGAACTCGAATTCGCCGTAGGCGGTGGTGTTATCGGACGGGGGTGTAGCTGAAGGCACGCTGACTCCTGCACATAGTAGGCCTACTTAGTACTTTACCGTTTGGGCGGCGTCGACTGGTCAGTCGCCGGCGGCAGGGGATGGCTCGCTAAGCTTGAGACTACGCGTACCCAACGATGACGAGGACTGATGACGCCCAGCTCTAGCCATAAACCGTCCAAATCGCAGCGCTCGGCGCAGGCCCGCGAGCAGGCGCGGCTGCTTCGTGAGGCCCAGGAACGCCAGGAGAGGCGCAAGGGGCTCCTGATCCGGTGGGGCGTAGTGGCGGCTGTGGTGGCCATCCTGGTGGTGGTGGGGCTGATTGTCACGAACACCATTCGCGGGCAGGTCCCCGACGCCGGTCCGGCGCCGTCCGGCGGCAACGAGTATGGCGGGATTGTGCTTTCGTCGAGCACCGAGATGGAGTCCTTCGAGACGGGTGACGTCGATCTGGCCACCCTCCCTTCCGATCCGCGGCCTGCCGGGGAACTGCCCCCGGGCATTGCCGCTTCGGGCGACGGGGAACCGGTGCAGGTGGTCTCCTACGTGGATGTGAACTGCGTGTTCTGCGCGGAGTTTGAGAGCACCCACGCCGAGCAGATCAGGACCTGGCTCGACGCCGGGGAGATCACGATGGAACACCGCAACGTGGCGTACCTGGACCGCAACTCCTCCACCGACTACTCCTCCCGGGGCGCGAATGCCTTGGCCTGCGTAGCCGAGGAATCCCCCGAGGCGTACTTCGACTTCTCCACCGGGTTGTTTGCCAACTATGAGAACGGCGAGCTCGACGACGCCGGGCTGGCGAGTCTCGCCTCAACGGTGGGTGCAGCGGACATCTCCACTTGCCTATCCGAGGGCACGTTCCGGCCATGGGTCAACTTCACCACCGAAGCGGCTGAGCTGGATGGCATCACCGGGACACCGACCATCTATGTGGATGGCGAGGCAGTACCCGAAGCCATCGACAATTTTGCGGAGTTCACCCAGGAGAAGATCGACGCCAAGGGCTAGTTTTCGCTGACGCCCCGGCTGGGCTAATCTGGACTGTGCGCAATCGATCGGTTTAATGCCGATGACGGCGCCAGCTGGCCTTGCCAGTTCGCCTCCTTAGCTCAGTTGGCCAGAGCACCTGTCTTGTAAACAGGGGGTCGCCGGTTCGAATCCGGCAGGAGGCTCCACGAAATGCGATTTGACTAGGGCATATGCTATTTTGGCTGCCGATATTGGCGGGCATGGCGCTCCAGAATCAAGAATAAAATCAAACTTTGGCACGCTGGTGTTGCGATCTTTACCGCCGTCAGGCCCCGAGCCGCATAGAACATCACATGAACGTAAATTCTGAGAACCGGCTGGCTTCAGTTGCGGACCTGCCAGAGCAGCTTTTGACTCGTGCAGATGTGGCGCAGTGGCTAAGCCTTAGGCCGAAGACTTTAGCGAACTGGGCGTCGTCAGGACTCGGTCCTAACTTCGTGAAGTTCCCATGCGGCAGCCTCCGGTATGAACGTGCCGCAGTCCAGACGTGGATCGAATCGAATCGGCGGGCGGCCTGATGGGTCGTGCACGCATAGAGCTCGGTGAATACGGGTCGCCTAGTGTATCCGCAAGGAAAAACCACACGGGTCAGTACCGTGCCTGGATTACGGTCCGCGAATGGAACGGTAAAACCAGGATGCTAACCGCCCACGCGACTACGATGGGCAGGGCCCGGAACCAAATTTTGATTCGGGCTGAAGAATGGGCGAAGAGCAACAAAGTCTTGGGATCAGACCCCACAATCGATCAACTTCTAAAAACGTGGCTGAACTCGCGTTCCACCACTGAGAGCGCCGTGGACGGCGAAATCTCTCAACAGACGCGTGCTAGCTATGAGTACTACGCGAACAAATACATCGTCCCCGAAGTGGGGCAGATACGAGCAAAAGAACTTCGTGCCAGTCACGCCAAGCGCTTCCTGCTGGGCTTGATTACGCCGGAAGGCGGGCACACCACTGCCCGATTATGCCGAACAATCTTGAAACAGGCTTTTGATTACGCAGTGGGGGATGACGTTATTGGCGCCAACCCCGTAACATCCGTAATTCTGCCGACGAAGAGGAAGAGCCGGCCTCGAGCACTTCGCGATGATGAACTGCTGACGCTCCGGAAAGCAATCCACAGTTGGCGTCGCGAACCAGGCCTTAGCGGTCCGCCCCGGTCGGAGCATCTGTCAGATGTGTTCGAAGTGATGCTCGGTACGGGTCTGCGAATAGGTGAGGTGCTCGCGCTTTGCTGGAAAGACATCGATTTGATTGATGGGCTTGTGACAGTGCATGCCACTCTGGTGGAAGAGCGTGGAATGCGGGATGAACACGGTGCCATGCAAATGGGAAGGTTCTTCTACCAGGATCGACGGAAGCTGGGAGCACCGGACTATTCTATCCAGCTTCCCGAATGGGTACATACCCTTCTGATTGCTCGGAGGATCAATGCGCCCGCTCTTAACCCGATCGATGCCGTATTTGTCAGCAGGGAAGGAACTTAGTTGCGTATGAGCAGCATCCGGCGGAGCTTCAATTCGGCGAAAAAGGAGGCGAACATTCATACAGACTTCGACTGGGCCACACCGCACACGTTGAGAAAGACGGCAGTAACGGTTGTGGCTCATGCCGCCTCTTTGGAGGAAGGAGCACGTCAGGCTGGACATACCGATGACCGGGTAACTGAAAGGAACTATGTCGATTCGACGATGAAGGTTGCGCTGAATGGGGTGGTGCTGCAATCGCTTGCTCCTAAAGGGAACGGTTCTCCATAGCGATCTTTCAGGCGGAAGCTATCACCGATCGCCGGCGCTACTAGGTTCTTCACATAAAAGGGGGATATGTGCTGTCACGCTCAGAAGTGCGAGTGGTGGATCCGACGCCATTCAGTGCTGGGTGGAACCTTGAGATTCCTTCGCAATGAAAAGGTCAGGGGTTCGATTCCCCTAAGCTCCACTACGAAGGCCCTTTGGCCTGCGGAAACGTCGGCGTGAAGGGTTTTCCTCCTGTCTCGCGAAGGCTTAACCACACGAAAACCACACGCCTTCGGGTGATTCGGGATCAGCCTTGGGTGTTGGATTCCGTGCGTCTGGGCCTCAGTGACGGTGGGTGGTATTTACATAGACATGCCCTCCGGTCCGGATAGTGATGCAGTGCCAAACTTTTGGAGGACCGCTGCGAGGTCCGGCGACTGGGTTGCCTTGGCGATGTAGTGCTTCTCCGTGATTGCAGTTCCAGCGTGACCCAGCTGTACGGCGGCTTGTTTGGAACTGTATTCCTGGCCGATGAGAGTGGCAACGGATTTCCGGAAGACATGCGGGGTTACCCACTCAAAGGGTGATCCAGCGCGGGCGTCCCGCCATTGCCTGCGGAAGTTGTGCGGGCTGCGCACGGTTCCGGTGGAAGACGGGAACAGCACGTCTCCGGGTTTGGGCTGCCGGGCTAAGTACCTGCGCTGGAGTGTTTGTACGCAAACGGCGGCACCTTCATCGTGCGAAAGCCGGCCCTCGTCTTCGGGTGGTCTTGCCGGTAGTCGCCGCGGCCTTTCTCCATCACAACGGTTCCCGAGATCGTGATGGTCGATGGTTCCACTCTAAGGTCGACGTCCTTCCAACGTATGGCCAGGACTTCACCAATTCGGGCGCCCGTGGCAAGGAAAATGTCGAGAACGTCCAGCAGGTCCGGCGCGCGTGGCCGTCCTTGGTATGTGGGGCCCTCCTGCCACTGACCGCTGACATCTTCAAGCGCGCCTGGAAGCACTTGCGGATCGCACGAACCGAAGCCGCGGCGTATATCTGAGGTCACGATCACGAGGATGCTGCCCGCACTGACGGCCGAGCACTGGGCACAGACGAGCGCCTAGTACGACTTCTTCAAGCAGGAATTCTTCCGGCTCACCACCCCACTCCTCGAAGACCGGTCATCGAAATATTCCGCCTGGGACGACTAACGGGTGTTGCGCGCGACGTCTAGGCACTCACCGAATTGCGTGCCTTGGAGTCGTCCTGAGGATCGCCACAGGTGTGCGCAAGGGTCTGGAGGTAATGGACCAGAAGGGGCAAAGAACGGGATTCGCATCGAGCGTCGAGCATAATGTGATTCATGCCCGGGTCTTGCCGGAGGTCTGGTCACCACCGCCCAATCAATCATCGCTAGCGACGAAGTTGTTAACTTTGCCATCTTGCGGGCCCTTTAAGGCGGACGCCCCAAAGGTTGAGGAATTTCAACCGGGTACTTTTAACTCGTTTATTATGGGTAAAAAATCAGCGGGAATCCCTTGAGATGTCATCAGGTTCAATTTCGAGGAGTAGTTTTTCAATCAATCTTGGAAGGTCAGGTCCAGCGCGGAAGCAATTGGACTTCGCACAACCGGTTGCTCCGGGATGATTTTTGGTTCGACATGAAAGACACATCCAGCCAGGCAGGGTCTGGCTGCCAGATTCAGTCAAGACAGTCTGGATATTGCGAGGATGTAACCTGCTGGCTCGCTGTAGAGCTGCCTCCCGCACATGACCATCTGGATCGGAAAGGAGGCGGAGATGCTCGTCGCTGAGATGCTCGTCAGCACCAATTTCGCACCAGGCAGCCGCGACCGCACGCAGAACAGGATCCTCCCCGTCGATCCAGCATTTCGGTTCCGGTCCATCGACGAGGGAGCTGAGTGTGTGAGCCGCCAGTCGTTCATGTCTTGTGCTGCTAGCAAGATTGGGAAGGATTTCCCGCAGCATGGGGGCGGCCCTGTCTGCTACGGGGGAATCCCAAAGAGCCATGCAAGCGAACTTCGCGTGGGCCTCTCCCCACGTCATCATCCTGCCGAGAAGGATCACTGCTTCATCTGGGTTGGCAACAGCCTTCCAATTATGAGTATCTCGTACCTCAGCACCGTCAAAGAGGGCGTAGTACGGGTCTGAGTTGCCCATAGTATCCATGCGTTGCAATGTGAGCTGGGCCTGGGCCGACACCACGAGGGAATCAAACCCAAAGAGGGTTTCGGTAAGCTCCAGGACGGCTGGGATTTCGTCGGGTTTTCTAAACATGTGCAAGCTGCTGGCCTCGTTCAAATGGAGTGTCTCCAGGAGGTCGGCGAGTTCATCAACCCGTGTCTGCTGTTGGTAGGTCAGGTCAGCCAGCGGTCGGTCAGCGAGTACATTGAGCAGCCTGCGTTCGCTTTCTTGGTCGAAGTTTCGAAGCCAGTCGGGTATCTTCAAACCCGGGAAGTCCTCCGTCGTTTTTGCGGCATCAGCCTGAAAGCCGGCATGAACCAGGATCTTTTGCAGGTCCCGGACGAGACTACGCGGACCATTTTTTACTAGCTCGATGACGGCGGTGTGAGCGGCTGGCACGACCCCTACGAGGACCTCGGCGGCGGCAACCTGAACACTATGCAATCCTCTGTCGGTGAAAATTTCACGCAGGTGGGAGGTCCCCTGTTTCTTAGGAACCGTAGTTTGCGGGAGGTTCCTGATCGTAAGGACCGCGAGCAACGACTCAGGTTCATGCTGAAGTTCCTTGGGCGAGCGGAACCTCAGATCTAGTGCAGCCCGCATTAATTTTTGCCGCTCAAGGTCATGGGTAGTGGCGGCGGACTCAATAGTTTCACGCATGTCAGCGGTGATGGGGAGTTCGAGTAACCGGAGCCAGCTGTCCCACCCCAGAGATGTTCCAGTCGCCATATCAGCGATCAAACCGGCACTGATAGCTCGAAGGGCCAAAGGATTCATCACGGCGCCTTCTCGGTACGCTCGTACTGCTGCGTGAAGAACGCTGCGGTCCTGCTTCTGGCCGGCGACAGTTCCGAACGCTTCGGCTGCTGATTGGTTGATCCCGGCTGCAAGGATGAGTGGCTCGAACTGACCAGCATCTATCCTGGCGTTCACCCAGTCGACGATCTTATCGGGTTGGGTAATCGCTCGGAGGGCATCTCCGATTTCAGCGAACAGTGCCACTCGGGGTGCCACCGTTTCCTGGGAACCTGTGATTACGAAAATGCCGCTGACGTCAAAAAACCGGACGGCGTCGCGAGCTGTCACTTCTGCGTTCCCCAAGCTCATATCCCAATAGGCGGCTATTTCCCCGCCAATAATTGAAACCAGTTCTTCCATCCCTATCCGCCCGTTTGCACCCAGGATTGCCGACGCTTCACTGGCGAACGCATGCATGGCTGCCGTATTGATGGATCTTCCGGTTAATGGTCCTAGGGAAGTCGTGTCAGGCCTGGACAGCTCGTGCCGCGACACAGCATCCCGAACCACGGCTTCGAGGATGCGGGCGCGCCCCTTGGGCAATGTGTCGATGTCCTTCTCCGCCGCCAGCAACGCCAGAAGAACAGGAAATAGAGGTGTTTCCTGGAGAGTTGAATCAGCTGCAAGAGCGTTTCTCACCCACTGCATCCGTTCATCCACCCATTGATCGGCGTCTGACCTTGCATCTGTGACCGGTTGAGCCCCACCTGCACGAATCAGGATTGCCTTGATGATGCGCTCTGCATTTTGGGGACGCCGGAGTGCGAGATTGGGCCATCCCAGTGTTGCCGCGAAGCCGTACGCAACGTCACGTGTAGAGAGCAACGCATCAACGTCGTTGGAAACAACGGACATGAGTTCGTCGATTTGACGCGTCACGCTGGCTCGTTGATCGTAAGTTTCATCCAGTGAATCCATCAACAGGGATACCCCACCAGCGGACAGGCGGCGTTCCAGCTCGCCACGAATAAGTTCCCTGTCCTCAGGCTGGTCATCACGTACCGCGATCGACAGCAACCGGTCCTGGAAACTCCGCTCATGGCCAAGCGCATCAACGTCCTTGAGTGAAACGCGGATAGGCAGGGGTGCGCCCGGGAGTTCGCATAGCTGGGCCGCGAGTATTCGGATAGCAGTCGATTTCCCCCCACCAGGCAACCCGGTAAGGACGACCCGACCCCGTCGGAGAAAAGCCCATACAAGGTCAGCTTCAGCTCTGGGGTCGTCTAAATCATTTCCAACCCGTACCTGGGCGTCCGATTCCGCGATCGGGAGCGGAGCAAACTGTGCACCGAGATCACGGAGGTCGATCGAGCTACCTTCGCGAATCATGCGGTCCCGGTATAGCCGCAGCGCTGCGGACAGCCGCTCCAGTTCAGCCGCCGGTGTATTCCCAGCTACGGTAAGTTCAATCCCTGTCCCACGAAGTTCTGACAGCCAGCCTTCCAAAAGATGTCCGCCCCGAATTCGAGCCATCCGACCGGCGGCTGAAGTTAATTCCTTCCATGCCCTTAGGGCATCCTCCGGTAACCCTGTGGAAACCACCGACCCCAAGTACCCGACAGCTTCACGGGATCCGGTATGTTCTAGCTCTTCGACAGCCAGTTCACAGATAACACCGCACCTGAGGACAAGTGCCCGTTGTGCAACCGTCAACTCACTTAGTAGTTCATCCAGCACGGCAAGTGCGCCGGCTTCGCCAGCTGTAGGCGGTCCCGGCTGATCTGATTTATGCCGTTCCAAAACCCGCTGCAATACCTTCATAGGACCAGAAAGCGACCCGGCGACGATAACCAGCCGGAGTGTCCCCGGATCAGGCGACGACTGGGCGGCGTCAACCCATTGGGCCACAGCCGTGGAGAGCGGTTTTCCCTTACGGAGAGTCCGCTTGGCTTGTACGAGTGCGGTCCAGCCCGATTCGAACTCGACTCGAATATCATCGAGGGCGTCCTCGGTTTCCAATGCCACGGACCGAACCTGTGCCGTTCCCGCTGGGACACCGAAACCGACTAGTGGATTTCCGGACAGGCCGCATGCCACAGCGTAGGCGGCGACACCTCGCCTGTACTCAACGCCAGCGTCTCCGGATGCGCCGGCAACGCTGCCGTGTCCCGCTCGCGGCGTAGTTCGCACGTTCGTCACAGATCCTGCATTTGAAATGGTCGCGACACATCTTGGTCATGCAATGGCTGATCCTTTTTCATTCGTTTCGAAGGGAAATCTCATTGTCCTACTTCATGGCACTCCTAGGGGAGTGATGCCCGCAGCAGGTACATTTCGAGGTCGGGCCAGAGCTCGAGGTCCTAGTTGAACTTCGCTGCCTGTGGGCTGTGATCCTGTAGGTCGGCGAAAGCTCACATGCGCCTTGAGGGGAGAAACAGGCCGGTCTGAGGAAGTACAAGCTGCGGGGACATGAAGGACTCGCCAGTATGCGCATGCTTCGTATAGCGCCGCATCTGTACTCTGAAGAGTCGCCTGACTAGGTCACAGGCGGCGTACATGGCCAGGACGATACCTTGCTCGTCAGAGGTGAGGCGCCCGGCGATGATCTTTGATTGTAGGTCATCTTGAGCGTCCATCATGGTCAAGAAGCCACTGATCCAATTCCTGCCGTGGGTGGCGGCGGAGCACATCTGCCACATGAGGACGGGTGTCGTACCAGCGTCGAATGCTTCGCATGCAGCTTGGATTATCTTCAGGCTGCCGGGCGCGCGGCCTTTGATATTCTCGCGCTGGAACCCATTGCGGACGATGGCGTCATCAAGGATCGCCCGACGATGGGTAGTGTCTGCATCCGTGCCTTGCACCGTTTCGTATGCTTTGGAAACTTCAGCCAGATTGATGCTTTCAAGCCTAAGGGCACGGATGGCAGTCTCGCGCGGGGAGTCATCGGCCAAGATCCATAGTCCTGCAGAGGCTGTCTCCAGAGCGGCTCTAATGAGTGAATATGGGGCGAAGATGTGCTGTGCTTGTGCTTGCCCCATGAGAGTTCGCACCGCGTGTAGATGGTCCACTGCTGTCAGGAGTAGGTAGTTCGCCCCATGAGATGCCTGAAAAGGCTCTGAAAGCTGGTTTGCTATGTCGGCATGAGAGTGCGGCTCGACCTGACGGGTGACATGCACGCGTTCATGCCACATATCGATCTCGTCAAATAAGCGTGCGAGTGTGTCCAGAGCATCTTGATGTTCTCGTTGCGTTCTTCTACGGACAAAGAAGCCCTCGGATCTAGCTGGTTCAGACATCTTTAGTCGTAGTCCACTCTCAGTAGCTGGGGAGTATGTCGGAT
Organism: Arthrobacter sp. 147(2020); assembly: GCF_013116715.1. Lineage (NCBI taxonomy): Bacteria > Bacillati > Actinomycetota > Actinomycetes > Micrococcales > Micrococcaceae > Arthrobacter > Arthrobacter sp. 147(2020). The sequence goes on along the minus strand of NZ_JABFOM010000019.1, from coordinate 48,864 downwards.
GCTGCAGCGGTGAAGGGAAGCTGCCTCAATCCGGTTCGATACTCGACATATGCGGGCGTGGGCGACCCTTTGACCTGACGCCACCGCCGGCTTAGCTCGTCCTGGCCCAACGAATGAACGGTAGCCTCTCCTGACATTCCTTGTGAATCCGAGAGCGCAAGTCGCCCGAATACCAATTTACGTTGTGCAGCAGTGCGCTGGTAGGGAGGCTGTGCATAGCCACCGCTCCTCTGCAACCTCATCCCATCGTCCTCCAAGCGCGGGAGAGCCACGTGGGCGATGATCCAAGCCTTGGCCCTCACTCAGACCATCAATAGCTTCAAAACAAACGACCAGTGACCAAACAACAACGTGACTGTTGCGTCGACTGCTCGAATCCGCAGCACCCCCACTGGGCGTTTTATCGGGCAGGTCTTACGGGAATCGACCAGTGAACCATTCATACGGACCCCTTATAGCTGGCCAGGTGGAATGAAGGTGTCCCGGTGGGGGACCGGTTAACGGACGCTTCCATGTACCCAATAGGGTCGGCTGTCATGGCCCGACGCTCGAACTCGCTGGTCGTCGACCGGCGCCAGAACTTGCAGATGTAGTTGAAAGTCTCTTCACCCGGCGTCCGGCCTGGACTCCGCGTGACAAGCGGGATCAGTGCAGAAAATTCCTTAGCCCTGGGCAGGTTGAGCGGTGGCTGAAGGTATGGTTGACGCGGCCCGTCGCCAAGGCTTCTGCGTCCGAACCCCCGGGGTCCCCGGGTTGGTGATGAGTGCACGGTCCAGGATGTTCTGGGCGGCGTTGGTGTCAGCGTGTGCCTGGTGTCCGCATTCCATGCAAGTGAAGACCGCTTGGCTCTCGCGGTTGCGTGCATCGATGTTTTGGCAGGACTGGCATTGGCGTGACGTATTGCGTGGATCGACCCGGATGACGTCCATTTTTTGGGCCAGACGAGTAGTGAATTGCCGCCAGCAAGAGGCAAGGATGGCCCGGTTCAAGCCAGCCTTCGCGCGCGCATTGTTGGGGAGGAAGCTACCCGGGATGTCGGGATCTGGCCGGGGTGCAGGGCGGCGGACCATGTTGGCGATCTTCAAGTCTTCGACGGCGGCCAGGTCGTAAATCCTGGCCAAGGCCGTTGTGGTTTGTTCGACCCAGTTGGTCCGCCGGTCTTTCAGGGTGCGGCGGAGGCCGGCCAGCTTCGCAAGGGTCCTGGCACGCTGTTTCGACCCCTTCTCCTGCCGTGCCAGTCTGCGCTGCAGAGCCAGGAAGCGGCGTTGTTCTCCCCGGGTCCAGGAAGGCGCCTGAATGAAGATCCCGTCGCTGCTGGCCACGGTGTTCGCCACACCGACGTCAATCCCGACCTTGGCCCCTGTGCAGGCAGGAACCTTGGGCCTTGGTGGAGTGGTGATGGAAACATGCCACCGCCCGTTGTGGTGAACGGCCCTGGCGCTGGTGCCTTGCTGGGCATCCCGATACGGGTAGGTGAGCCGGAACTTCACCCATCCGACCTTCGGGATCAGAACTTTGCCCCACCGGCGGTTGATGCGGCGTAGCACCAGATCCCGGATGGCAAACCCCGACTTCGGATCTCGGGCCGACCGGAACCGCGGGAGTCTTGCCCGTCGGGCGAAGAAATTTTGGAAAGCCCGGTCCAGGTCCCGCAGGGCCTCCCGTTGGACGGAGCTAGATCCGGCCCGCAGCCAGTCCAGCTCCTGGCGCAGTTCGGTTAGCTCCTTGCCCTGGCTGTAGACGGTGATCTTCTGCTCGAAGTGACGCTTGTCCTTCGTCCACATTGAACGCTGCTCCAGGCCGAGGTTGTAGACGAACCGGGCGTGCTCAGCGTGCATCACCATGAGGGCACGTTGCGCCTCCGTCGGATACATCCGCTGCTTCAGGCTCATAGCACCCAATGTGTACCACGAGGGAGTCGTCATTGGTCGTTAAAGACACAACCTGATCGGCTTTTCTCTGCTGAACCCGTACCAGCTGGTACCGCGAGCTGGCCCAGCGGAACACGACGATGGCGTACTCGTACCCATTCTCTCTCGTGCGGCTACTCATCATCCTTGACGACGGGGGGCCAGTCGGCAGGCTCGACGTTGGTCGGTTTGGATGTCGGATCGTCATCCCAGTCGAACTTCGGCGGCGGATCCCACATTTTGGGGTCAACAAAACTGACCAATTTTGCTCCGAAATCGACAGGCGAAAAACTGGTTGGGCCGGTGAAGTGTGCGCCGATGAACGAGGTCTCGCCGGTGAATTGGGCTTCGCTGAACGAGATGTATTCGCCGGTGAATTGGGCTTCGCCGAACGAGATGTATTCGCCGGTGAAGTGGGCTCCCCAGAAGTAGGTTTTTTCGCCAACGAAGTGGGCTCTCCTGAAGTGGGTTTTTTCGCCAGTGAACTGAGCTCCGGTGAGCATGGTGTATTTGCCAGCGAATTGTGCTTCAGCGAACGAGATGTTTTGGCCGGTGAAGGAGGTTTCGATGAAATGGGTTGTTTTGCCGGTGAACTGCGCTCCGACGAACCGGGTGTCGGTGCCGGTGAAGTCGGCCTTGCTGAACAAAGTGTCAGTGGCGGCGAAGTGGGCCCCGTCGAAATGGGTGTAGTCGCCAGCGAAGTGGGCTTCGCTGAACAAAGTGTGGTTGCCGGCGAAGTGGACTTCGCTGAACAAGGTGTAGTTGCTGGTGAAGTGGGCGCCGTCGAAACGGGTGTAGTTGCTGGTGAATCGGGCTCCGTTGAACCAGACGCCTGTACCGGTGAAATGGGCTCCGTTGAACAAGGTTTCTTCGCCGATGAAGTGGGTTCCGTTGAACAAGGTTTCTTCGCCGGTGAACCAAGCTCCTTGGAAATAAGCATCCTCGAACACCGCCTTGCGGAAATCGAAGTTGTATGGCGACCACGAAATATCTGCCGTCTGTTGCAGGTGAGCTGTGATGACGCTGACGATCGTTTGCCTGACGACCCGGTCGTTCTGCCGGTAGCTGTGATGCTCCTCGATTTCTGGGCGCAAATCCCCTGAGAGTCGCCTAACGACGAGTTGGTGTTGATGGTTGGCACCAGTATCGGCTGAGTAGGGTAGCCGGAGGTAGCCGCAGAGCACATCGATGCACTGCTGCCGTTTGAGTCCATGAACCTGGTCAGCGACACCGGCCATGGCGTAAACACCGGCCATCCGTACCGCTGGGTCGGGATGTCCGAGTTGTTGCGCTGCGGCACCGAAGTGCTCAACGAACCGTCCGCTTTCCAGGTCGCGCTGCTTGCGATACGCGACGACAAGGAATACGACACCACCGACGCCGGCAACGATTGTTAGCACCGTTGTGGTCAGCTCAGTCGGCTGGACTTTCCGGGTACCGATGTCGAGGATCCAGGAAAGGACGAGGGTCGCTGCGATAGCTACCAGTACCGCCGCTGCCAAGCCGAGAAGGACAGCCGGGAGAAGGGGCTGTCGTACTGCCCATTTTTTGGCAGATCTATAACGGCGCTTCAAGTTCGGGAGAGTCATTGACTCCGTGAACCGCTTTTGTGCCTCCTGAAGCTTTCCCACACTTCCCCCATCCCCGCTCAGACGAGGCAGGTGCGATCCTCGCGCTTCACAGGATCATATGTGTTCAGGCGGGCCAGTGGGGGAGCGCTTTGCTTTCATCGCGGCGTTCCTGCTGCTGATGTTCTCCTGGCGGGCGTCCGTGCGGCGAAGTTAACCGACCAGTTCGCGGCGCTAAATCGACAGAGAGCATCCTCTCCAAACCAGCAGTGCTTTACTCTTTCCGGATGAGGCACGTTCACAGAAAATTGATCCCTGCAAAGCTTGCCGGCGTTCGTAAGGCGAGGAGCATGCCTGATCGACGAACTCGACGCGACAAGTGGGTACACGACGGCTTGTTAGCTATCTTGGTGGGCTCTGTGGCTGGGTTGATCTCCGGAGGGATACTGTTTGTCGGACAGTCCCGGCTGGACGATTCCAGAGCGGAGCGCGAGATGACCGCCGCCGAAGAGTTGGCCGACAATGCCGCACGGCTTGAAAACTTGCGCTACGTTCGCGATAAGTCCGGAGTCGAAGGGGCGTTCTTTGGCTCACTGGATCTGGCTGAAACGCAACTCTCTGGTTTGCAGCTACGCGAGTCGAACTTCTACAACTCCGTTCTAACCGGGGCGTATATGTCCGGGATGGATCTTACTTATTCGAATATCACGGGCGCCGACTTGACCAACGTCTTCAGCACGGGAACTGATTTCACCGGATCTGATTTTTCCGGTTCGAACATGGAGAACGCCTTTTTTCTGCTCAGCGAGTTCGAGGGTGCCTCGTTCACGAGAGTTTCAGCAAGCGGTGTCGATATGTTCGATTCGAGTTTCGCCGGTGCACGTATCGACTGTATGGATGTGCGGGGTGCGAGTTTCAGAGTGGCTGACCTTTCCGATGCTACTGTCTCGAACCTAATCCATGACGCGAGCACCATCTGGCCGGAAGGGTTCACACCACCGCCCACTGTCACCCGGGAATCTTGCATGCTGGAAGAGCACAGATCGCCGTCAGTGGCAGCCGTGGAATCCAATATGCGCGACAGATGAACCCTGTTGCCTTCCGCGATCCCCTAAGGCAGCGGCGCCCATGCGGCGGTGACCAACACCGAACGGGCACGTTCATCGGAGCCGATCGCGAGGGGCTAGTCCAGCACGGCCGGCACCACATATCGAGGTGCCAGAGTGAGGTTAGAGTTACCACTTCTCGGGATGGTCGATGAGTTCCTGTGCGAGGATCTGGGAGCCGGTCCAAGGCGCAGGGCAGTCGTGGGGTGGGGCCAGAATTTCGGCTGGTGTCGCCACTGTGCCGAGCATGAAGACCACTTCTTCCCAGCACTGGCGGCAACCGGTGGGGGTGATGTCCCGTTCGGTGATCGCGTGGAAGTGGACCCGGAAGAGGTCGCTGGCCTGGGTCGACTTTGAGCTCATGATGGCTTACTGCCGTTCTTTGTTGTGAGGGCTCGGTACAAAGTGGCCGGGCTGACTCCGACGACCGCAGCGATTTCTTTCACGGTTATCTGGCCGGCGTCGTAAAGGTCCTGGGCGCGCTGTTGTGATCTGGGGGAGAGGGCCTTAGGACTGCCGCCAGTCCGCCACCGCGGTCTAACAGCGTCTTTGAGCGGCGATGTCCGCCTCGCTCATCTAAGGTCTCCATGTAGCTGATTGCTGGCCGCGCGCAACACTGAGAGAAGCGCAGCTTCGCACGGGCGGAATCGATCCCTTAGTGAACCACTTCTCGCACAGAAGCAGACGAGTCAGCGTAATATTCTCGGCACTGATGATGAGGTCATGGGGCAAAGCCGGATGTACTAGCTAGGGGCGTGGGTGGGCGTGCTTGATTCCTTCTTCGATTTCCTTGAACAAGTGCGCGTTTGGATCGAAAACGATGTCGATGTTCAGGTCGATCCACTAGCCGCGTTCATCGCAAGCCTTGCTCTCATCGTGGCGTTGATAGCCAATCGGCGCTCTTCAAAGATGCTGGCGGACGATCGAAGTCGAGCGGGCAACATTTCGAAGGTCGCAATTCACGAACACTCCATGCAAGCAGTGTTTGAGGATTACACCCGCTCACCCAAGACATCGCCTCGAGACGCCGGGGAGGGTGAGGGATTCACGTGCAGCGTCTACTCTGGTGACACTGAAGTCGAAGTAGAGAGTATTTACCTCAAAATTGTTTTTATCGAGGGCATGCTTGCACAGAGACGATGGGAGGTGCGCGTAGACATTCAGGCGTCAGAGGGACTCGCACTGCCTGCAACGCCGCTTCCGTTTCGCATGCAACCGAATAGCCGTTTGGACTGGACATTCCCAACCTTCATCACCTTCTTTCCTAACCGCCGCGGCAAGGAGCGGAAGATGGATGTGACCCGAGTTATGCGCACGAGTGAGCAATTGTGCTTCGAGTTTGGGGCATACTCGAGAGTTAGTTCCTCGCCAGTTACCGTGCTCAAATGGCACCGCCTCGAGTTTCTAGGCCTGCCTTTGAGGCGGGCTCCGTGGACCAGGGTGGTCAAGTACCCATCTCTATGGGCCACCTTGACATCACCCAGCTGCCCTCACTCCCTAAGGGGGTGGTTCCTGGAATGGCTCGAGTGTCGAGCTGATTTCGATCAGCGTCTTGCCGATGACGTGTCTGGGCAGCTCCGCGAGCTGTTCCTCGAAGTTGTGTACTGGCACTACTGGCCCGTAGGTGCCATAACAATTGGGGGAGGCAACGTCGCTTTTGGCAATCCCGAGCACGACTCGGCGAAGCATCGAGTTATGGGTACTTTACTCGCACGCGGCGACCAGTCGCCAATCGACCGCGGCCTAGCCGTGAGTGGACGCGGAGGTAGCAGTGAAGCTAGTCAGTTGCGCATGTATATCGTCATGTCACTGCTATCAGGCAAGGTCCTGTCCTCCGACTTATCCGCCATAGGGTACGAGTTGGCACCGGGTCTTGATCTTGATGATGCCCTCCTGCAGTCTGCTATGAAAGCGTGTCGTTTAGGTGGCATCAGAAATCGCAAGCTAACTGCACGAGAAAACGACGAGCTGGCGAAACATTTATCCGCCATCGCCGGAGAATTGTCGAGGTGCACCTACATGCCGCCGACCTACTGCGAAGAAGTCGTATCCGATGCTTTGCACGGGAAGACTGCAGAGCGGATCCTCTAACCGGCAGTTGTCAGCGCGGATGACAATGCTCCTCGATCAAAAGTGTGTCCAGCTTCGCCCGAGCATCCACCAAGGGCATTCTCGGCGCTGAGGTGGTCGAGAGTTCCCTTTGGAGTTGTCAGTGTGCCGGTTAGTATCACTTCATGACTCTAATTCCAGCCATATCCTCGCAGGGCTGGCAATCTTGGTGCGATTCTCTTTTCGCGAAAGTAGGAAGGGGAGCTTAGATGCACTTTCGGTCATGGCCAGGCGCTTTGTTATGTCTGCTACCTGGCGGACTGGGTTGTTGGTTCTTTTTTAGTGCCAAGCAATTAGGCACAGCGTATGAGGCCTTAGGCGCAAACCTTATCGGAGCGTCTGCCGTGGCCCTCGCTGTGTACCTCGTTGAAACCAAGCGCGACAGGAGCCTCGGGCAGTTCGCACAGGAACACGCTTTCACCTTGCAAATCGCTTTATCGCGGGACCTATCTGGCGCCGACCTAAGTAGGCGAAACCTTACAGGGCTATCCTTTCGAAACAGGAAGTTAAGGGGTGCGAACCTCGAGGGCGCTTCCCTGGATGGAGTGGATCTGTCTTTCGCTGACCTTGGTGGAGCAAATCTGCGCTATGCCAGCCTTAAAGGATCAAAACTCGACAGCGCGGATCTGCGCCTGGCGGACTTTAGCCAAGCCCAAATGTCACATTCGTCGCTCATATTGGCGGATTGCCGCGGATCCACCTTCATCAGCGCCAAGATGATAGGAGTTCTTGGGCTAGGCGCCAACCTTTCAGTCCTGCCAGCCGAGGAGATCGTCAGTCTTCAGTCTTCGATAGGTCGCGAAGGGGCGCACTGGCAGCAAACTCCTCTTCCAAAGCTGAACCGCGAGGCTGGACAGCCGGCGACAATGGGTGGAGCGAGCCTGCTGGGGTCACAGTGGACAGGAGCCAATTTTACTGGAGCTGATTTGTCGCAGGCAGACTTTAGACACGCGGTGCTCGGGACCGATGTGTTTCGTTACGACCACCCGGGCTTCTGGAAGTTTCTGTGGTGGGTGATACAGAAAGACGACCGGTGGCGCGCCGTTGGTTCCACTCGCATGGGAATCGCCCACGGCAAAGGGGTTGAATGGGTGCCTGCAAATTTCTCAGATACACGCACCACTGGCGCCCTGTTCGAGCGCTGTGCCGGGCCCGACTTGGAATTCACTGATAAGCAGCTTGCCAGCTGCAAGTCACCAGTGGACCCAGAAGAGTTGCGAGGAGACTAATAATCGCCCGAGTAGATTACTGGACCACATAGTCTGCGCGTAGGCTTCGACGGTGACCAGACCCAAACCTCCTGCGCCCGCTCATACCATGACGAAGATGGCTTCTTGGCGCTTCACGTGGCTCACCCTAAAGGCAATGCTTTTTCACCGGAGCACTGCTGGCGATGTAGTCATCTACTGGATTGCGCCGCTCGCCCTTGCCGCCTCCACTGTCGCACTGTCCTTTGTTTGGAGTCCGGGCTTCGCTATCACCGCACTCCTCCTGTTCGTCGCCGGTGAGTTGGCTATGGTCCATCTCCTTGAATGGTCCGGGTGGTGCGCGACACGGTACGTCAACAAAGAGCAGACACTAGCTCTTGTGGTCAAAGTGCTTTCGGATGGCTCGTGGAAACCGGACACCCATGTCAAGGAGCCAGAAGTGTCAAAGGAGGATACCGCAGCCTTTCGAGTTAGTGTTATGGCGCATCTTCTCGAAGCGGCAAACCGGAATGCGGTGATTCTGAGAATGACCGCCCGCGATGAAAAGCTACTTAAAAGCTACGAGCAAGATTTGAAAAAGGCACAGGAGCAGATGGGGATACCCTTGGCCGACTTCCAGACCATCGAAATTGAGGGCAAGAATTGGATTCGCGGTTTCAACTGTGCGGTCAAGCCGTCGGTTACGGCCTCCGGCCGCGGGTAGTCCGAACCCTAGGTGACCGCAGTTGCGACTTCGAGTCTTCATTCCGCCTAATGCCCCAACTCTCTATGCGTTGCTGTCTCGAAACCCTTTAGATATGAGGTGTCTCTTTGAGTAGCTCTCTGCCCGATCGGCGTCACCGGGATCTCCATGGTTCGTGATTCTCATATCTATGCCTCGAAACCATATGCTTGGATTAGGGTCAAAACCTTTAGATACGAGACACCTGGAGTGATGTGGCGAAGCTGATTGGTTACGCGCGAGTCTCCACTCGGCCTCAGTCGACCGATCGGCAGGAGACAGGTCTGATCGCGGGCGGAGTGCGGCGTGATGACTTGTACATTGACCAGGGGGTGTCGGGCGCGCGGGCGACGAGACCCCAGTTCGATCGTGCCCTCGCTGCGTTGGAGCCCGAGGACACTCTCGTGGTGACCACTTTAGACAGGCTCGGGCGATCGACGCAGAACATGCTCGACTTCGCGCAAGAACTCCGTAGTCGGGGAGCCGGTCTTCGGGTGTTGAACCTCGGCGGCGGCGACGTCGATACGTCGACCCAGATGGGCTCAATGTTGTTCACGATCATGGCGGCGTTGGCGCAGATGGAACACGACATCAAGCGAGAGCGGATCCTCGACTCGATCGCGAAGCGGCGGGATGCAGGGAAGGATTTAGGAGGGAGACCACGCCTGATCAGTGACAGTAAAATCCGAAACGCTCTCAGACTCGTCGACAGTGGTGAGCCAGCCGCGCAGGTCGCCCGCGACCTCGGCATGTCTCGCGCAACCTTCTACCGCCGTTCACAGGGGCTGAACACGAACTAGAACATTCGACCGACCGCCGCCAAGACGGAGCCACTCAGGGTTGCGATTCACAGGCCAGTTTCTACGATCCGCCGTCGCAGTCAACAGGACTTGTAAACGACCGTGTTTGTGAGAGGCAGGCCGCGCAATTTGTCCGGTGGAAGCGGCGTAGCCGTCGATTAGCGGGGCTTCGACGGTCGTGAAGTAACTTGACGCAGAAAGTTCAGCCTCATCAGCTGGCTCGTCGTCCCTAAGCCTAGGCTCAGAAGCTGAACTTGGGCCAACCGGGTCCACAGCGGTCTCATATTTCGAGATGAAACCCTAAAGCCCGCAGGATTGTCTGTGTCGCGTTGTGCGTATTGGTTTAGCTACCGTTTCGTTTACCTTGCGCAGACTAGTAACGAGCGTGGCGTATATTGCTAAAGTGCACGCAATCGTGCCATCGAAATTCTGGGGGATCGAATGAGACGACTACTCGCTTTTTTGACTCCACTCGCCCTATTGCTGACTGCCTGTGGAGCGTCGGAGCCCCCGGCGGCAAAACCTACCCCGTCGCCGGAGAGCGAGCAGATCGTGCTGGTGGAGACAAGCGTCAGCTGCGAGACCCTTATTGGCGATGACGGGGGCTTGATCACCCGATCTGGGGAGTTCCTGGGAGGTGTCACGGAGCTAAGTGCAGAGAACTTGGAGAAGGCAGAAGGGTTCTCGGAAGATTTCGGTGAATTGTTGCGCGCCGCCGATGAAGAACTCCAAGAGCCGATTGCCATCATGCAGGACGAGCTTGATGGACTGATCGCAGCCATCAAGAACAATACCGACTACCAGCTTGTCCTTAAGGACTTTGCCTCGGCTGGCCAAGAATTAATTGACACTTGCAGCGGCGTCATGACCTCACCAACAGCCGCAGCGACACCGGCACCGACGCCCACGCCGACAGAGGATGAATCAGTAGCTAGGGGGTCCACAGAGCTCGAGGTTGTTGCCTCCGAGTTCGGCAACGAGGGTTATACCTTGGACTTTGACTGGGCGATTGCAGATCCCGGTCAGGCAGAGATTGTTTCTGTTGAAGGGGGCGCCTTGGGGTCTCGAGATTTATCGCTAGTCTTTGACTCCGCAATGCAGTTCACCAATACGACCGAGGGCAGCCGCACTTTCAACTTCCACGATGAAGGTGGCGTAAGCATCGTATTGCGTTATCCCAACGGCAGCCCTGTGTGCGACTACGCCCTCAACCGAGCTGCGACAGATGAGTCGTGCTATGTAGACACATGGGACGGAACCATAGTGGGAATTCGATTCAGCGACTTCCCCTCCCTCAACGAGATCATCGAAGGGGAAGCGACAGATCAGGTCCAAACTACACACGAACTAACTTTGTATGATGTGCCCGAAGCTGAAGAGGACCAGATTTCTGAAGCGCTGCTGAATTACGAACAAGTGACGATGTACATGCACTACGGAGACACTACGGACGAGTTCAAGTCCAATTGCGATCAGGCGGCCCTCGAGAGTATGGAGTACGCAAGCATCTACTTAGCTATAGGCGCCATTGGCGCGGTCCGTTGCTCAGAGTAAGGGACTCCTACAGCGGGGGATAACACCCAAGAGATTCGCCCCTCTTGCGACGGCCTATCCATATAAGCTGTTGTTCGACTGTCGGGACACCGACACTGAGACGACCAGTGCCCCACTCGCCCTGACGCTGGCCGTGGATGCGTAAACCGAAATATTCGACGCCATCCAGGACCACTCTGGCATCTTCGTCCGGGCAGCCATCGATTAGATCCAAGATGCGATCGAAGGCCACATCCGGGCTGCCGGCACCGAGCTGGCCATCCGGGTCGAACACTCGCTGCTCGCCCGGCACCCTCATCGCCAGCCATGCCGTGGTCGATGCAAGCTTTGCCCGTCACAGCCTGATCTACTTGGCTGAGCTGCATTCCCCTCTCGAAGGTCTCACATGCCCAAGTTCCCAGCTGTCCTGTCCTTGGCTGTCGTAGCTGTGCTCCTCACTGGTTGCAGCGTTGCAAGAATGGAGCGGGAGGACTAGGGAATAAACGAGGCGAAGAAGCGCAATGCCGGTGTTCGGCCTCGCGCTGCCGATAGACTCTTAGGATCAAATTTATGTCAAGAATTGAACGGGAAGATCAGGGAATGTTCGGGAACGTCCATTCGGGGCTCGAGCACTGACTCCCCATGTCGGGAGGTTCTTTGGGGAAGTTCTGGGAAGTCTCGGGAACTATTGCTTGTAAACAGGGGGTCGCCGGTTCGAATCCGGCAGGAGGCTCCACCAAAGACCGCCGCTGGTTCTAGCGCGGCCCCTGGACCCCACGGCTCCGAATCTCCTCAGCCCTTGCCGCCTGCATGCCGTGTTTCACCCCGAACCGGATGATGAAGTACAGGACGAAACAGCCGAGGATCGCAGGAATGATCGTGACCAGCAGTACCGGAAAGATGATTAACGCGTCCAAGCCCATGTGTTCCCCCAAAGATTGCTTGTACAGGCAGCCAACGGAGTGCCTCGATCCAATCTAACCTCGATCTTTCCAGTACCCCATCACAGGGCGGTGTTTACGAGGTGGCCGCGTCGCGAGCGGCGAGGATCGAATTCCAGTCAGCCGGCACGCGTTCCGCTGGCCCCGGAACGGTCTGTTCTATCGGACGGCTTGTTGGTGGCGCCAATTCCGGCCCCAGGAGCGCGGTCTCTTCACGGTAGTCCCAGAACCACGACTCGCCAGGTTCGAAGCTGCGCACATAGCGGTGTCCGGTGGCCTGAAAATGCGCGGTGGCATGCTGTCCGAGTGAGGAGTCGCAGCAGCCGATGTGTCCGCACACGGCGCACCGTCTGAGGTGGACCCACCAGCTACCTGACGCTTCACACTCAAGACAACCGGTTCCGCTCGGGGGCGCTGTCACGTTGATCCCTGCCATGGTCATTTGCTGCCTCCTGGGTCGATTCAAGGTGAAGAGTCCGGACTTGCACCAGCGGCGGCCTTGGGGAGCCGTCACATGTTGGGAGCGCATCATTTAGGTCCATTAAGCCCCTGGATCATCATGACGGCAAGGGTGCCGGGGGCGGGGGATGAAGGAAAGCCGATCCCAAGAGGGAGACTCCAGCCACCCGGGCTGAGGTCCATACCAACAGGTGTGCCCCGGGATAGGGTGTCAGGGTGAACCCGACGACGACGTCTCCGCTGTCCCTGACCCATCGTCCCTGGACCGCCTCGCTGGGGCGCCCGGCGATGGCGAACCAGGAGGATCGACACACGCGGATCGGCCTGACCACCCGCTACCTGGAACGCGACGGCGCCCCCTACATCCCGGTGTCGGGTGAGTTCCACTTCAGCCGTGTTCCGCGCCGGGATTGGGCGCGGCGGCTACGGGCGATGCGGGCGGGTGGCATCACTACCGTGGCCACCTACGTGTTCTGGATCCACCACCAACCGCAGCGTGAGGTGCCGCCGGACTTCGCCGGCCACCTCGACCTCGCAGCGTTTGTCGACCTCTGCGCCGCGCACAATCTGGATGTGGTGCTCCGGATCGGCCCGTGGTGCCACGGCGAGGTCCGCAACGGGGGGTTCCCCGACTGGGTCCAGGATGCCCCGGTCCAGCATCGGACGGATGACCCGGCGTACCTGGCGCTGGTCCGCGGGTGGTTCACGGCCATCGCAGCGCAGCTTCCCGGGCGGTTCGGCGATACCTCGTGCATCATCGGGATCCAGCTGGAAAACGAGATCTACGACCAGCCCCAGCACATCGTCACCCTGAAGCAGATGGCCCGCGACTGCGGGATGACGGCCCCGCTGTGGATGTCCACCGGCTGGGGCAGTGCTGAGCTGCCACCGGATGAGGTGCTGCCCATGTACGGAGGATATGCGGACGGTTTCTGGGTGGACGCCGACGCCGACTGGGACCCGACGTTCCGAGAGCACTTCTTCTTCTCCCATGTGTGGGACGACCCCGGAATCGGCGCCGACATCCTCAAGATGAACGGTGGACAGCGGTCGGACAGCCGCGGGACAGTTTCGGCCCGGTTCCCACCGGTGACCTGTGAGCTCGGCGGCGGAATGGCCACCGCCTATCATCGCCGCCCCCTGCTCTCCGGTGCCGATATCGCTGCCGTCGCCAACGCAAAGATCGGCAACGGGTCGGCCTGGCAGGGGTATTACATGTACGTCGGGGGGACCAACCCCGGTCCGGGGCTCCAGGAATCACAAGCCACTGGCTACCCCAACGACATGCCGGAGTTCGACTACGACTTCCACGCTCCGATCGGCGCCTCGGGCCGGCTCAACGACACCCACGCCATGCTGCGACGGCAGCACGCCTTCCTTGCGGCTGTCGGAGACCGGTTGGCGACGATGCCCTCCTCACTGCCGGACCTCATGCCCCGGGGAGTGCAAGACACGGAGGTGCTCCGCTGGGCGGTTCGCAGCGACGGCACCAGCGGGTTCGTCTTCATCAACTGGCACCAGCCGCACGAACCACTCCACCCCCTGACCGGGGTCACGTTTGACCTGCAGCTCGGTGAGGAATCGCTGCGCTTCCCCGACCAGCCGACCACCATCCTCCCCGGAACGCTCGCCCGGTGGCCGTTCAGACTTGCGGTGGGTAACCTGACCCTCCAGTGGGCCACCGCCAGCCTCCTGACGCTCCTCGACCGTCCGGGCGGCGGCACCGTGGCAGTACTGACTGCAGAACCGGGGACTGCCGTGGCTATCGCTCTGGAGGATGGAACAGTGCTCCCGTCACCGGATGGCCGGGTGTTCGTGCACGCGGACGGTGACGACGCCGTCGTCGTCCTTCCCGTCGCAACCGCAGATCTCGCCTGGGTTATGGACGGCACCCTCTACCTGTCAGCGGACGAGCTGGATGCCGACGACGACGGCGTCACCACCTGGGTGCGGACGCCCGGACCGCCGCCGGAGGTGTTCGACACCGGCGCGCTCCACTTCGTCTCCCTGACGCCGTCTGACCCCTTAGGTCGGGCTCACTCCGGCCGGCGACCCGTAGCTGCCGAGCAACTTCAGACAGCCACACCACCGCCGTCCGAATATGGTGCTCACCAGGGGAGGGCTAGCGCGCCGGGCCACGACATCCTGGTGAAAAAGGGTGCCGCCTATCGGCTCCATCTTCCCGAGGAGGCCGCTGGCGGGTCCTCACTGGAACTGGAGATCGATTGGGTGGGTGATGTGGCGGCCCTGGAAGTGGACGGGGAAGTGGTCGCTGACCAGTTCTGGGATGGCACTTTGTGGACGGTCGATCTGGGGCCGGCCGATGACGCGCCCCGTGAGGTGATCCTCCGTGTCCTGCCGCTGCATCACGAAGCCCAGGTCTGGCTCGACCCCTCGGTCCGAAGGAAGCTCCCGGCCGATCCTCAGGAGCAGGGCCTACGCAGCGCAGCTGTATATTCAGCTGTGGCAATGCGCCACGGCGTCGCAGTTGTGAGCGCGCGATGAACCTGCAAACCGTGATGAAGCCGCGCACCATGTCAACGCAACGAAAGTGCTGAACGAACAATGGAACCGAACAACGAAGTCGAACACATCCTGGCACTTCACTGTCCGGAACGCCCGGGAATTGTCCACGCGGTGTCCGGCTTCCTTTTGGAGCAGGAGCGGGACATTGTTGAACTCAAGCAGTTCGGGGACCGGCAATCGGGACACTTTTTCATGCGCGTCCACGTCGCCGGTCCCGACGTCGACGGGCTGACCGAATCGATGCAGGCCGCGTTCGGCCCTATCGCAGCGGAGCTCGACCTGACGTGGCGTTTGGAGCCGCTCGGCACCAAGCGCCGGGTCCTGATCATGGTCTCGAAGTTTGGGCATTGCCTCAACGATCTGCTTTACCGGTCGCGGATGGGTGAACTCCCGATTGACATCGTCGCAGTGGTGTCCAACCATCCGGACCATCAGGACCTGGTCGAATGGCACAACATTCAGTTCTTCCACGTACCCGTCACCGCCGACACCAAACCCGCCGCGGAGGAGCGCCTGATGGAGCTCGTGGATCAGCTCGACGTCGAGCTGGTGGTGCTGGCGCGGTATATGCAGGTACTCAGCGATGACCTCACCCGCCGACTGAACGGCCGTGCCATCAACATTCACCACTCTTTCCTGCCTAGCTTCAAGGGGGCGAAGCCCTACCACCAGGCTCATGCGCGAGGCGTGAAAACTGTCGGTGCCACCGCCCACTACGTCAATGCTGAGCTGGACGAGGGCCCGATCATCTCCCAGCAGGTGGTCGAAGTGGATCACACCTACAGCGCCAACGACCTGGTGACCGCGGGAAGGGATACGGAGCGAAAGGCCCTGTCCAACGCCGTCCGCTGGCACTGCGAGGGACGTGTCTTCTTGCACGGGAACCGGACAGTGGTCCTGAAGTAACTGGCTGTCCAGACGACCTATCGTTCGGGGATCGTCCTACGAGTTGCGGGTTTGCTCAACGGGAATCCAAAGTTGTCCCTTCCCTTCGGTGCCGCCTGGTGCCGGCTGGACACTGAGCATCTCCGGACCCGGCGCCCAGCGGTATGGGTTGGCGGGGAACCACTCAGTCGCAGCGTTGGCCCAGAGGTACTGCAGCGCCTCCGGAAATTTGCCCTCGGTTTCGAAGACCACCCATAGGCTGGCCGGTACCTCAAGCGAGTCAAACTCCTCAGGGGCTGGCCGCGAGGTGACTACGGCATGCCAGTAATCCAGTTCGCTGCCTTCGGTGCGCTGCGCATCGATGCTCCCAGTCACGGAGACGGTACCGGCCGGGTCGGTATCCGAAAGCTCGGCCAACCTGATCTTGGCCTCCTGATCGAGCCCCCGTTCGAAGTCCTGGATAGCGGTGTTCGGTCCCTCATGGACCAGCGGCACCCGGGTCTTGAATCCGACCAGGCGGAACGCGTCCTTCTCGACAATGCGGTGTTTCATGTCGATGCTCCCTTCAATGCGTAGATGAAATCTCAGTTGCGGTTGGGAATGGAGGACCGCTCCTGGGCGTCGGGCCTGGGAGGGCGTGAGTTCATGCATGGTCTTGAACGCACGGGTGAACGCTTCGGCTGAGCCGTACCCGTACCGAAAGGCAACCTCCAGAACGGCTTCACCGGCTACGATCTCGGCGGTTGCCGCGGTAAGTCGTCTGCGCCTGATGTATTCAGATACCGGCATGCCCGCCAAGGTCGCGAACATGCGCCGGAAGTGATACTCAGATGTCATGGCGACCTGCGCCAACGCGGTCATGTCCACTATTGCGGTGAGATCCGCCTCGATGAGCTCTATCGCCCGGTTCCATTCCTGCACTACTGCCTCCGTTTCCACCTGCAACGCTACGGGAGCCATCTCGTCGCTGCCCCGACAATCCCTGCCCGAAGAGGTCGGGTGGCCAGGGGGCGTCCGGGAGAGGGGCAACGGCGGGAAGGGCGGGAGCGAGGGCTGGTACGTCCGCGAGGTGGTCGTTGGGCGGAACATCGGCCGGGGGTCACTCACCCGGTGTCGTCACTGCCCCAGGGACACGGGGAAGGCAGTGCGGGGGCGGCTTCGGCCCCCGCCAAAGGCTCCGCGCAGGGCAGAGCCGACTGGCTTCCCGCTGCGGCTCATCGTTGAGTCGACGCAGCGGGAAGAAAGAGGAAGAACTGTCTAGGCGGCCTCTGCGATGCAGCAGTCTTCGCAGAACACTGCCTCAACGAGTTCTCCGCAGCACTGGCACCTATGATCCATGTTTGTCATGGACCGAGAGTAGGCGGACTCCGGTGCTGCGTCACGAGTAGGACGTACTCGACTTATATAACCGACGATGCAAGTAACTACCTGCTTGTGGCCCGGTCAGGATGCCGCAGGAACCGACTCCGGCGCGGTGTTGCTGCGACCTTCGCCCGCGTCGGCAACACCAGCTGCTGCGGAGTCCGTTTCGGTTTCCTCTGGCTTCGGCGACTGGCCGGATTCATCCTCGTCCTCGCATCCCGGGGCGGGGTCAGCGGGCTCTTCCCCGTCGACGTCACCGTCTTCTGGACCTGCTTGCACCACCGGTTCGGGTTCAGTGGTGGGCTGCGGCGACGGGCTTGGCGCTGGGGCAGGCGCCAGATCGGACTTGCCACCCGTTTCGACTCCCTCTGCGCCCTCGGGATCAGGTTCCGGTGCCGGCTCTACGTCACAGGTCGGCTCGGGCTCGGGCTCCGGGGTCGGCGAAGGCTCGGGATCTGGGGTGGGTGAGGGCGAGGGTGATGGCGATGGCGAAGGCGTGGGCGACGGTGTCGGACTTGGCGTGGGCTTCGATGTCGGGTCCGGCTTGCCAGCCTCGACGGGATCCGGGGTGGAGGGCGAGGGCGTTGATGTGGGCTCAGAGGGCGAAGCCGACGGACCTGGCTGAACCGGTGCTGGTTTCGCTGATCCGGGTTTAGGTGATGGGTCAGCGCTCGGGGCCGACGACGGCCGGGCTGGCTTGGGAGTGGCGGCGGGTGGGGGTGGATCCGTTCGGGGAGCAGGCGTGCTTGCCGATGGTGTGCCCACGGCCGGCGCGGCGCCGAGCACCAGCCCTGCCCCGAAGTTGTCGGCTCCCTGGTCGGCAGCGTGGTCGTGGGACACCTCGTGCGGCATGGCGATCACCCACGGGACGGGGCCGCTGTCCCCGGAACCGCCGGGCTCGTAGGAGGTCATCGCGGGTGTCTCGATGCTTGTTGCCGGGCTCAGGGGGTTGAGGGTCCAGCCCTTCGGGTCCACGTGGGACCCGTCGCGGATGGTCTCGAAGTGCAGGTGGCAGCCGGTCGACGAGCCGGTTGATCCGATGGCCGCGACAATCTGGCTGACGGCGACGGTGTCGCCGGCCTTCACGGAGATGCCTTCCAGGTGGTTGTAGGTAGTGATCAGGCCGTTGCCGTGGTCGATCTCCACCCGGTTGCCGCCACCCCAGGGGTGCCAGCCCACGGCGCGGACAGTACCGGCGTCGGCGGCGTGGACGGGGGTCCCGCACGGGGCGGCGAAATCCAGCCCATAGTGGAACTCGCCCGCCTCGCCGGTGATGGGGTTGATGCGCTCGCCGAAGGGGGAGCTCGGGCTGAGCAGGGCCAGGGGAGACATCAAGGTTCCGGGTGCGGGCCGGGCAGGGTCATCGGACTGGACGCTGGTGACTTTGAAGTCGTCCGGCTCGTCGGCCGCGTTCCCGGTCGCTGACGGGAACCCCTTGAGGGGGTCCGCCGGAGCAAGGAAGTTCTGCGAGGCGGGAACAGGGAGGGCCAGAAGATCCCGGCCGACCCAGCCGGTGGGGAGTG
This sequence comes from Arthrobacter sp. 147(2020), assembly GCF_013116715.1. NCBI lineage: Bacteria > Bacillati > Actinomycetota > Actinomycetes > Micrococcales > Micrococcaceae > Arthrobacter > Arthrobacter sp. 147(2020). The sequence continues at coordinate 30,213 of NZ_JABFOM010000019.1, read as the reverse complement.
TCGAAGAGACCGAAGTGCGGTCTTCCGCTGCGGCGACCAATTGCCCTGGGGCGCCGACGGTGGAGTTCTGGTAGCCGGAGCCGCATACCGCCGCGACAGCGATGCAAACTGCGAGTGTTGTCCGCGTTGCAGACTTTCTCAATCCCGGCATCTTCGGGTCGGCGATTGGTCGGGCAAGTGTCACGTTCAGCTCCAGGCATATCCCCGCTGGGCAAGCTGATCGACGGGTTAAACCCCGTCAACGGGAAAGCGAACTGGCCCCCACCGACTCACCCCTGTCACGGGGAATTTCATATGTACTCACTCAGAGTGACGCAAGCAGCACCGATGCGCAACGGGTTGAGGCAACGGACTTGCTAAGTTTTTGCGCAGGAGTTCTGCAGGGACTCAACCGAGTCCCGTGGCACGTCGTCACCGGCAGCTGCGATCTCCCTCAGGGGATCCGTAAACTCGGCTGGTAAACCGGCTGTTTCGGCCGATCCGACCAGGTCCGAAAGGAGCTGTTGATCAGCCAGACTGACCGAACCATCCTCGACGAGGCGGCAGGCCTGGGTGCGGAGTTCGTCGGCGGTGGCCTCAGCGAACCGGGAGGCGGCGTCACTGGCTATCCCAGAAGCGCTTTCCTCGAGTTGGGCGCAACTCGATAGCGCGAAGGCGGCGGGAATAAGGGCCAGGAGGGCGAGGCGGGTTTTCACTCACCGATTCTATCCTTCGGGTCGCCCTCCCAACGCTAGCTTTCTTCAGGAAAGCTCGCTACGGTATCGACCATGCCACTGCGTTCGGACTGGTCAGGAAAAAGCTGCCCCATTGCCCGGGGCCTCGAGGTCCTCGGCGACCCCTGGAGCATGATGGTGCTGCGGGAGGTGTTCTTCGGCAACACCCGGTTCGGCGACATCCAGGCTCGGATCGGTATCGCCGACAGCGTCCTGAGCAAACGGCTTCTATGGCTCTCCGACACGGGTCTGCTGGAAAAGACACCGTACGACGACGGCGGGAGGACCCGCAACGAGTATCGCCTCACCACCAAGGGGGAAGGCGTGCTGCCGGTACTCAACGCCGTCGCCCAGTGGGCCGACAAGCATCTTGAACCTCCCCACGACGAAGCCCACATGCGGGTTATCCATACCGGGTGCGGCGAGGAAACCACCAGCGCCGACACCTGCACCCACTGCGGGACCTCCCTGGACGCATCGGTGACCAGTTGGCACAGCCTGACACGATCCGAGGCGCCCATTCGTCTCGCCACCGCCCTCGGTCAGCACCGATGAGTAACCAGTCGTCCCGGCGGAGCAACATCGGTCCAGCAGCAGCAGCACGACGGCGGTTCCATCCGGCCTGGGCGGTCGCCGCTGTGGCGTTCCTTGCCCTGGTCGGATCAGCCGGGTTCCGCGCGGCACCGGGTGTCCTCATGCTGCCCCTGGAGGAGGAGTTCGGCTGGTCCCGCAGTATCCTCTCGCTGGCCGTCAGCATCAACCTGGTGCTTTTCGGCCTGACAGCGCCCTTCGCCGCGGCCCTGATGGAACGGTTCGGGATCCGCAGGGTCACAGCCATTGCCCTTCTGGTCATCGGGGCAGGGAGTGGACTGACGGTATTCGTCACCGAACCGTGGCAGATCGTCCTCACCTGGGGTGTGCTGATCGGCCTCGGCACCGGTTCCATCGCGCTCGTATTCGCAGCCACGATTGCCAACACCTGGTTCGTCAAGCACCGTGGTCTGGTGGTCGGGATCCTGACGGCCGGCAGCGCCGCCGGTCAGCTGGTGTTCCTGCCGGTCATTGCGGTGATGGTCGAATCGTCGAACTGGCGGAACGCGTCACTACTCATCGCCGCCGGCGCCATCGCCGTCGTGCCGATGGTGCTGCGCTGGGTCCGCAACTCTCCCCGCGACCTCGGGGTCGCCCCGTACGGAGCGGAACCGGGGGATGACCCGCCCGCCGTGGACACCGGCACCCGGGTCAATGCCGCGGTCCGCGCATTGCAGGTTCTGAAGAGGGCCAGCAGGAGCCGCACCTTCTGGGCACTGGTAGCCGGATTCGCCATCTGTGGTGCCACCACCAACGGCCTGATCGGCACCCACTTCATCCCCTCGGCCCACGACCACGGGATGCCGACAACGACGGCGGCCGGGCTGCTCGCCGTCGTCGGTCTCTTCGACATTGTCGGAACCATCCTGTCGGGGTGGCTGACTGACCGGTACAACCCGAAGATCCTCCTGGCCGTCTACTACCAGTTCCGCGGCATCAGCCTGATCGCCCTGCCTGCGCTGCTGTCGGCCACCGTGGAGCCCAGCATCGTCATCTTCGTGGTGATTTACGGACTCGACTGGGTGGCAACAGTCCCTCCCACCGTCGCGATCTGCCGTGATGCGTTCGGCGCGGACGGCGGAATTGTGTTCGGCTGGGTGTTCGCCTCACACCAGCTCGGCGCGGCTGCCGCAGCTTTCGCCGCCGGCGCCATCCGCGACGCGACCGGCCGGTACACCATCGCCTGGCTGGGGGCCGCCGCGCTGTGCACGGTGGCGGCGGTGATCAGTCTCAGCATCCGCACCGACAGGAACGAGCGCACCATCAACCCGGACGATGCGCTCGTGGACCGCTAGCGCGGCCCTTCCCTCGGCAGGTTAGGAGGCGGAGGCAGCCGCTTCCGGGTCCTGATAGAACGGGTAGTCGATGTAGCCTTCGGCGCCGTGGGAGTAGTAGGTCAGCGGGTCCGGCTCGTTCAGGGGCAGGCCCTCCTGCCAGCGGCGCGCCAGGTCCGGGTTCGCGATGGCCTGACGGCCGACGACGACGGCGTCGCCCAGGTTCGATGCCAGGATGTCCTCGGCTTCGTCCAGGTCGGTGATGACGCCGAAGCCGCTGTTCACCAGGAAGGGCCCCTTGAAGCGTGAGCGGATTTCCTGGATCAAGGCACCGGCGGGGTCTTCGTGCAGCACACTCAGGTAGGCGAGGTTCAACGGGGCGATGGCGTCGGCCACAGCGCCGTAGGTGGCGAGGATATCCTCCGGGTCGGCGGGCAGCACATCCCTGCCGCTTGGTGCGGGGGAGATGCGCAGGCCCACCCGCTCGGCGCCGATGGCCGCAGCGACAGCCTGCACCACCTCGATCATGAAGCGGGCGCGGTTCTCCGGGCTTCCGCCGTAGGCGTCCTCGCGCTGGTTGGTCTCGGTGAACATGAACTGGTGCAGCAGGTAGCCGTTGGCCCCGTGCAGCTCCACCCCGTCCATGCCAGCCTCAATCGCGTTCCTTGAGGCCTGCACGAACTCCTCGATGACGCCGGGCAGCTCCTCGGTGGTCAACGCGTGGGGGACCGGGTAGGGCTGCTTCCCATCGTAGGTGCGGGTCTCCCCGTCAATGGCGACGGCGCTCGGCGCGACGACGGTGTGCCCACCGGTCGTTGCTTCGTGGGTGACCCGGCCCGCGTGCATGATCTGGGCGTAGATCAGACCGCCGTCGTCGTGCACCGCATCGGTCACCTGGCGCCACGCGGCCACCTGTTCCGCCGTGACCAGTCCCGGCTGGCCGGGGAAGCCTCGGCCTGCGTCGCAGGGGTAGGTGCCCTCAGTGACAATCAGGCCCAGCGAGGCGCGCTGCCGGTAGTGTTCCACCACCATGGGCCCAGGAATGCCTTCCCTGCTCGACCGGACCCGGGTAAGGGGTGCCATCACGAGGCGGTTGGACAGTTCAATGTCACCAATGGTGAGCGGGGTGAAGAGAGTCACAGGCTGCACTTTCCGTTGGAAGTATATTCTGCAGTGGGCAACCACACCTACGGGTGACCTATTCCGTGGTGCCTCCGGAGGGGTCCGGAAGCGGTGCTGCGGGGGAATATTTGGGCTCCGGTTTCCCTTACACAGGTGTCACCGGGTGGAGCATTCCGGAAGGCCCGAAACAGGGCGTCTTAGTCGCGCAATCGTGCGAGAATATCCCCGGCACAGTGGCCGGGATAAACGGGTTAGACTCGGTGGCTGCATCACCCCAGAGGGCTTTAACGAATTCAGGAGAACGGCACCGGCATGGCAACGGATTACGACGCACCGCGCAACAACGATGAGGACAAGGAAGCCGAGTCCCTCGAAGCCCTTCAGGCTAACCGTGGCAGCAAGTCGCAGTCGGCTTCGGTTGATGTCGAGGACGCTGACACAGCCGAGGGCATCGACCTTCCCGGCGCCGATCTGTCCGGTGAAGAACTGCTGATCCGGGTGATCCCACCGCAGGAGGACGAGTTCACCTGTTCCTCTTGCTTCCTGGTACGCCACCGCAGCCAGGTAGCCCGTCAAAAGGGCGACCTCCTGTTTTGCCGGGAGTGCGAAGGCTAACGATGATGGCGGGGGAGCGCAGTGTCTGAAACTGCAGCGTCTGCAACTCACGACGACGGTGGACAGCCCATCCGTTTCTCCTCCACTGCGGGCCGCTGGGTCCTGCTGGCAGCAATCCTCGGCTCAGGCCTCGCAGGCATCGACGCCACGGTAGTCAACGTGGCCCTGCCTGCCATTGGCGCTGACCTGCAAACCGACTTCTCCACCCTGCAGTGGACAATCACTGCCTACACCCTCACCCTCGCGGCCCTGATTCTGCTCGGCGGGTCCCTCAGCGACCGGTACGGCAGGCGCAGGATCTTCGTGATCGGCGTCATCTGGTTTGCCGTCGCGTCCCTGTGCTGCGGCTTGGCACCCAACGCTGAAATCCTAATCTTTGCCCGGGCGCTCCAGGGAGTCGGTGCGGCCCTGCTCACGCCGGGCAGTCTCGCCATGATCCAGGCCACGTTCCATCCGGATGATCGGGCGCGGGCTATCGGCGCCTGGTCCGGCCTTGGCGGGGTGGCCACGGCGATCGGCCCGTTCCTCGGCGGGTGGCTGGTCCAGACGGTGTCCTGGCGGTGGGTCTTCCTGATCAACGTCCCGCTGGCAATCGCCGTCGTCCTCGTCGCCCAGCGCCACGTTCCGGAGACCAGGGATCAGACCAGCAGCGGACGACTGGACCTGTGGGGTGCCGGGCTGGGTGCGGCGGCGCTCGCCGGCGTCACCTATGCCCTGATCGAGGCTCCGGCGAGGGGGCTTTGGTCGCCCGCAGTGCTCGGCGCGGCAGCAGTCGGCGTCGTCGCGGCCGTCGCCTTCCTCCTGGTGGAGGCACGTGGCCGGAACCCGATGCTGCCGTTGTCGATCTTTTCCTCCACCCAGTTCAGTGCCACCAATGCTGTGACCTTCCTGGTCTATGGAGCGTTCGGCGGGGTCTTTTTCCTCCTGGTGGTGCACCTGCAGGTTGTTGCCGGGTTCACCCCGCTGGCGGCCGGCACCGCGATGCTGCCGATCACCGTCCTGATGCTGCTGCTGTCGTCACGGTCCGGACAGTTGGCCACACGAATTGGACCGCGGCTGCCAATGGCCCTGGGCCCGCTGGTGTGCGCGGTCGCACTGCTGCTGATGCTGCGGATCGGACCGGGCGCCTCGTACCTCTCGGACGTTCTGCCGGGCGTCGTCGTCCTGGGCCTGGGTCTGTCAATCTTGGTGGCTCCCCTGACCGCCACCGCGCTTGCCACAGTCGATAGCCGCCACGCAGGGCTGGCGTCAGGAGTGAACAATGCCGTCGCCCGAGCAGCGGCCCTGATCGCGGTCGCGTTGTTGCCATCGCTGGCCGGTCTTTCGGGGAGCAGCTACACGGACCCCGTGGCCTTCAATGGGGGTTTCCGGATTTCCGTCCTGATTGGCGTCGGCACCCTGGTTGTCGGGGCTGCCCTGGCAGCCTTGACCATCCGCAACAATGTCCTGGTAGAGGAGGGCGGCCAGCAGCGGCCGGATCAGCCCGCCGCCTCTACCGCCCCGGAGCGGGAGCCCCAGGGGATGAGCCACTGCGCCGTCGATGGTCCCCCGATTGGGGTGTCGACGACGCAGCGGCATCAGGCTCAGCCCTAGGAGGGCGGGCACGTCCTACTGGTCGAGCAGATCCTGCGCTTCCTGACCGAGCGGCGAACCGCCCAGGTGGGCGCTGTCGTCGCTGGCATCAACCTCCGATTCATCGGCCGGGTCCTCGAAATCCACATCCGCCACTGCTTCGCCCAACGTCGGGACATCAGGTGCCAAAGCTCCGTCAGCGCCGTCGCGGAGTGCCTGCTCGCTCATGATGTCCTCTTCGGTCGCCGTCGCGGCCGGTTCCTCCTGCAGCAGTGGGTCGTTCTGCCACTGGTCGGGGTTGTCTTCGGCCGCGCCAGGGTAGCTGTCGGGCTGCCCCTCGGTCACCGGATCCAGTTCTTCAGGACCCGCCGGGTCGATTCCGTCGGTGATGCTCAGGTCCTCTTCAGGACGATTCGTTTCCTCAGTCATGACATGCCCTTTCGAGTAAACACGTGAACTACCCAGCCTACTGACCAGTTGATCAAAGAGATAGTTTCCTCAACGGGGCTCGGGTTGAATGGAGACATGACTTCCCACCTGTCACCCAGGACAACCACCGGCTCCGACCTGTACCGCCAACTGGCAGTGACGCTGAGCCTGATCGTCTGCGTGGTGGGCTCCATGATTGGCGTCGGCGTCTTTGGCGGTACGCCCATCGCGGAGGCGGCGGGTGGCGCCCTCGGCTCGGATGCCACGCTGCTCGCTCCGGCCGGTGCCGCCTTCTCCATCTGGAGCGTCGTGTACCTCGGCCTGGTCGCCTATACCGTGTGGCAGTGGCTGCCGGCCCAGAAGGCCAGCCCGCGTCAGCGGGCGTTCGGCTGGCTGGTAGCAGCTTCCATGCTGTTGAACGCCGCGTGGATCCTGAGCATTCAGGCGGGCTGGCTCAACGCCAGCGTGCTCGTGATCCTGGTGCTGCTAGCCGTCCTGACCGTTGCGTTCCTCCGCTACAGTTCACGACCCGCCGCGTCGTGGCTGGAGGCAGCGATTGTCGACGGCACGCTCGGCCTCTACCTGGGCTGGGTGTCGGTCGCAGTGTGCGCCAACATTGCTGCCGCGTTGTCGGCGGTGGGGTTCGACGGTCTCGGCCTCAACCCCGACCTGTGGGCAGTCGGAGTGCTGCTCGTCGTGACGGTGGTCGGCGTCGGCCTGGCGGTCAAGGGCAACGGCCGCCTCGCGGTGGCTGCGGCGATCGGCTGGGGACTGACCTGGATCGCCGTCGGACGGACCAGTGGTCAGATGGAATCGTCGGCGACGTCGATCACGGCCGCCGTCGTCGCGACAATCATCGTGCTCGCCACGATCACCATCAGGATGCGTTCGGGACGCCGCTCAGAAGCTGTACCGCGCACGGCCTGAGCCAGTACACACCGCGAGGGGAGAGACAGGGCGGGTCCGGGAGTCCCGAACCCGCCCTATCTCACCCCTCGGCGGCTGCGGTGTCGCTGAAAGTGCCCGCTACACGTGATCGACCCACTTACACGTGGTCGCGCCAGCTGTATTGCGGGTCGAAGCCCAGCACGCGGCGAGCGTGATCGATGGAGAGCAGGGTCTCGTGTTCGCCCACTTCCTTCACCACGTCGACGTCGGGAAACACCTCGGCTGCCAGCGAAGCGCTGGAACGGCTCATCACCGTGTCAGCCGCAGCAATGATGAACCGGTCGAAGCCGGGACCGGCATTCTCCAACGCCCGCTGCACCGCCTGTGCGCCGTCGCGGCCGTCGATGTATCCCCACAGGTTCCACTTCCGGGCCATCGGGTCCTCGTCGAACGAGGGGAACTTCGCGTAGTCCTCCGGGTCCATGACGTTTGAGAACCTCAGGGCCGTGATGCTCAGCTCGGGGTCCCAGCGGGTCAACTGGATCGCCATCTGCTCTTCGAGGTGCTTCACCAGGGAGTAGGTGCTTTCCGGGCGGGCCGCATACTCCTCGTCGACGGGGATGTACGGCGGGTCCTGATCGAACGGCAACCCCAGCACCGTCTCGCTGGAGGCATAGGCGATCTTCTTGATCCCCAGTCGCCGGCACGCCTGGAACACGTTGTAGGTGGACGGCATGTTGTTGTGGAAGGTGGCGGCATCCGAGTAGATCCCCGGCGCCGGAATGGCTGCCAGATGAACGATTGCGTCGAAGCCCTGGTGCCTGTCGTCAACTCCCGAGAACGCGTCGATGACATGCCCGTAATTGGTCAGGTCAACCTTCACGAAGCCGGGGCCGCGTTCGCCGAGTACATCCATTCCGGTGACGTCGTGCCCGGCGGCCCGCAGGACCGACACCACTGTCTTGCCCAGTTTCCCGCTGGCACCGGTTACGGCGAGCCTCATGCTGGGCGCTGCTCGGGGGAGACGGTCTTGGCGGGGTCGGTTTCGGCCATTGAGCCAACGGCGTCGTCGATCTTCGCCATCACCTCGGCGTCAAGGGTCACGCCCGAGGCGACGGCGTTGGACTTCACCTGCTCCGGCTTGGACGCACCAATGATCGCGGCTGCCACGTTCTTGTTCTGCAGGACCCACGCGACGGCAAGCTGCGCCATGGTCAGGCCCACCTCGTCGGCGATGGGCTGGAGCTTCTGCACACCGGTGAGTGTCTCATCCGACATCCACCGCTTGATCATGTTCGAGCCGCCCTTGTCGTCAGCCGCCCGGGACCCCTGCTCCGGGGTGCCACCCGGCTGATACTTCCCGGTCAGCACACCCTGGGCCACGGGGGACCAGACAATCTGGGACAGACCCAGTTCCTCGGACACCGGCACCACCTCGCCCTCGATGACTCGCCACAGCATCGAGTACTGCGGCTGGTTGGAGATGAGCTGGAAGCCGAGCTCCTTCGCCAGTTCATGGCCTGCCCGGATCTGCCGCGCGTCCCATTCGCTGACCCCGATGTACAGGGCCTTGCCCTGGCGGACGACGTCGGCAAACGCCTGCATGGTCTCCTCCAGCGGAGTCTCGTGGTCGTAGCGGTGCGCCTGGTAGAGGTCCACGTAGTCGGTCTGCAAGCGTTCCAGGGATCCGTTGATCGACTCCATGATGTGCTTGCGGGAGAGCCCGCAGTCGTTGGGCCCCTTGGGTCCGGTGGGCCCCCAAACCTTGGTGAAGATCTCCAGCGACTGCCGCCGCTCGCCCTTGAGTGCTTCACCGAGCACGGTTTCAGCCGCCGTGTTCGCGTACACGTCGGCGGTGTCAAAGCTGGTGATGCCCACATCCAGGGCCGCCCGCACGCACTGGGTGGCGACGTCGTTCTCCACCTGCGATCCGTGGGTCAGCCAGTTGCCGTAGGTGATTTCTGAAATCTTGAGTCCACTGTTTCCGAGGTATCGATAGTCCATGCTTCCGATGCTAGGGCACCATCAGCTGAATGAGGAGGATCACATCGCGGTGTCGGTTGCCTAAGGTGACCAGTTTCCCCACAGGGATCGTTGGCCGGGCACCGGCGCTCCCGGCGCAGCCTGCTGGCTGACCAACGCCAAGCGGGCCAGCCGTTACACTGAATTGTCTTTGTGTCACCACCACTGATTGAGGGATTTTGGTTAAGTTCACCGCGCGTCTAGCCACGGCCGAGGAGCGGGACAACTGGGACGCGCTGGTGACGGCAAACCCCAACGGCGGAAACATACTCCAGTCGGCATCCTTCGCCGAAGTGAAGTCGCACCACGGGTGGACTCCCCGTTTCCTGGTCTTCGAATGCGCCGACTACACCACCTACAATCTGGTGATCGAAAAGCGGCTCCCCCTGCTGGGTGCCTTCTGGTACCTCATCAAGGGGCCCGACGTCGCCGACCCGTCGCATGTCCCCGCCGTCCTCGACGCCTGCCGGGAACTGGTCCGCACCGGACGCCACAATGTGTTCGCCATCAAGGTGGAGCCGGACATCCCCGCCGACGACGACGTCGACCGTCAGTTCCGGGCCGCGGGCCTGATCAAGACCTTCGACCTGCAGCCGAACGACCACACGGCCCTCCTGGACACCACACCGGAGCCCAACCAGCTGTTGCGCAACCTGCATTCACGAGGGCGCAACGCGGTGCGGCGCGCCATCCGGGAGGGTGTTGAGGTGCGCCGGATGGATCCCACCGACGAGAACTTCCGCACCATGTACGCGCTGATGGCCCACATTGAGGACCGGTCCGCGGCGAAGCTGCGCTCCTACGAGTACTACAGCCGGTTCTGGAAGAACTTCGCCGACGCCGGTCAGGGACGCCTGTACTTCGTTTATGAGGACGGCGAACCGTCGGTTGGCGCGTTTGTGATCAACTACGGGCTGAAAGGCACGTACAAGGACGGCGGCTCCAAACCCAGGCGGTCCCAGTACGGCGACTCCCATCTGGTGCAGTGGCAGGCGATCACCGACCTCAAGGAAGAGTTCGGCATCATCGAATACGATTTCTGCGGCACACCGCCCAGCGACCGGCTCAAGGACACCTCCCATCCGCACCATGGATTGGGGCTGTTCAAGACCAGCTTCACCAAGACTGTGACGGACTTTGTCGGCTGTTATGACCTTCCGCTCAGCGCGTGGAAGTATCGACTGTGGAATGCCATCGGGGAACGAGTCGCCCGGCAAATCTACTGGCGCCGACACCACCAGCCGTTCTACTAACCACCACTCCCGCCGCGGGCGGGCACACCGGATGAAGGGGTGAATCCCATGGGTGAAAAGACCGAGTCAGACGATGGCCGCAACCCCGACACCAATCCGGCGCCGGTAGCCCAGCAACTTCCCATCATCCCCACCGCCGGGACCCCCGCCAGTGTGGCGGCACCCGCGTCCCGGCCGGTCCACGCGCTGCCGGGAACTCCCGACGCTCCGGGGTCCGTGGGCCGCCCGGGCAAGCCAGCCAGGGGCCTGTCGGCCAAAGGGAAGCCCAGGCCGCGCCCGGCAGCCGCCAAGCCGGACCGCCGGACCTATTCGACGCCCACTGACGCGCTGCCCACCACTCCGCGTTCGGTCCGTCCCGACCGGTCCAACGCCGCCGCCCGCAAGGTCCTCCGGCGGCTGGTCCAGGGGGAGGCCCCGCCCACCCAGGCCATGAGTATCGTGGAGCGGCTCGCGGGAAGCCCCTACGCGAATCCCACCATCCAGGCGTCCGGGCCGGACATCAACGCCCGACGGACCCTTGACTTCGCGCTGAGCCTCGCCGAGACAATGTTCAGGTACGGCGCGGGCGCACTCGAGGTCGAAACCAGCATCATCGCGGTCACCGCCGCCTTCGGGTTGGACAACATCGAAGTGGATATCACCAACCAGTCAGTCATCCTCAACTACTCGGCCAAGGACCAGACACCGGTCACCGTCCTGCGTGTCGTCCGATCGTGGACCAACAACTACGCCGGACTCCTGAAGGTGCACCAGCTGGTGACCGACATTGTCGACGGCGGCACCACCCGGATCGAGGCCGTGACGCGGCTCGAGGAGATCACCCACAAACCCAAACCGTTCCCGCGGTGGATGGTGACCGCTGCCTTCGGCATCTTCGGTGCCGCCATCGTGGGGTTCATCGGTGGTACCCCGCTCGAGTCATTGATCAGCTTTGCCAGCTGCATCGGCGTCGACCTTCTCCTGCGGCAACTGGGCAAGTGGCGCGTCCCGGAGTTTTTCGCGGTGGCCACCTCCTCCGGCATGGTGACGATTGTCGCCATGTTCTTCTGGTGGCTCGATATTGGGGTGGCGCCGTCGTTCGTGGTGGTCGGTGGCATCCTGCTCCTGCTGCCGACCGGGCGGCTTGTCTCTGCGACCCAGGACGCGATCAACGGGTTCCCCGTGACCGCCGCGGGCCGGTATCTGTCAGCCTTCCTGGTGTTCGCTGCGATCGTCTCGGGCCTCGCCGTGGCGTTGGTCGCGGGCGCCCTGATCGGCATCCCGGAGCTGGAGCTATCCACCTCCGTGGGCTCCCTGTACCCCCTCCCGGTGGTCGCCGTGCTGGTGTTCATTGCGGTCGGCATGATCTGCATCGCCGAGCAAACGGATATGAAGCTGGTGATCCCCACCTCGCTGATCGGGGTGACGGGGTTCCTGCTCTATTCGCTGGTGATCTTCCTGGGGGTGGGCTACCGCCTTGCCCCAGCGGTTGCCGCAGTGCTGATTGGCATGCTGGCGAGGGTGGTGGCGCTGCGCATGGGGGCGCCCCAGTTGGTGGTGGCGGTCCCCGCAGTCATGTTCCTCTATCCGGGGCTGATGGTGTTCCGGTCGATGTACGGGCTGACCATCGAGACGGAACTCATCGGGGACGGCACCAACACCCTGTTCAACGCGCTGACCATCATCCTGGCGGTGGCTGGCGGCGTGGTGCTCGGGGACAACCTGGCGCGCCCGCTCACCAAGGGCGCCAGCAGCAACGAACGCCGCAACCGGCGGCGGTAGGTCCTAGCGCAACTGCCAGTCCACGCCGCTGGCGCCCTGCTCGGCGAGGAGGTCGTTGGTCCGGCTGAAGGGGCGGCTGCCGAAGAACCCGCGCGACGCCGACAGCGGGCTGGGGTGGACCGACTCGACAGTGGGGGTGTCCCCAAGCAGCGGCTTCACCTGTTGGGCGTCGCGACCCCACAACACGGCGACCAGGGGAGTGTTCCTCGCCACCAGCGCCTGGACGGCCGCGCTGGTCACCGCTTCCCAGCCCAGTCGCCGGTGCGAGGCGGCGTCGCCGGCGCGGACCGTCAGCACCCGGTTCAGCAGCAGCACACCCTGCTCGGCCCAGCCGGTCAGGTCTCCGTGAGCGGGAACCGCCACCGACGTGTCAGTGGCGAGCTCCCGGTAAATGTTCGCCAGGCTTCTCGGCAGCGGTCGGGTCCGCTCGGACACCGAGAACGACAGTCCGACGGCGTGACCCGGCGTTGGATACGGGTCCTGGCCAATGAGGAGCACCTTGACCTCCTCCAGGGGGTAGCTGAAGGCACGCAGAATGTCCGCGGGTTGGGGCAGGATCTGGTGACCGGCGTCGACCTCGGCCTGCAGGTCACGAGCCAGGCGGTGCAGGTCGGGTTCCACGGACGCCAGCGCTGCTGCCCAGCTGGGATGGACGACGTCGGCCACCGTGCTGGGCGCAGCGAAGGGAAATGGTTCGCTGTGCTGCTTCGCCGAGGATGATGCACGCGGGGGTGCGGCGGGGGCAGCCACGGGTTCCGGGAAGAGGGCAGCCTGATGATCCGACATCTTCCCATCCTGCGGCCCACCTGCACTAAATGACAACCTTGTTATTCCCAATTACCATGGGGAGCAATCAGGCAGCGTGAAAGCGGGCTGCATTTTGCTAAGGGGCGGTGGACAGTGACGGAAGCAGCGGGTGCGGATAACGCCGTGCAGCCATCCCCGGAGCAGCGCCCGGGGGTAGGGGACCTGGGCGACCGGGAGCAGCAGATGCTTGCCCTGGAACGTCAATGGTGGAAATACTCGGGCGCCAAGGAGCAGGCGATCCGGGAATTGTTCGACCTGTCGGCCACCCACTACTACCAAATCCTCAACGCCCTGATCGATACCGAGGCGGCTCTCGCCCACGATCCCATGCTGGTGAAGCGACTGCGTAGACTACGTACATCCCGTCAGCGTGCTCGCTCAGCCCGCCGCCTCGGCGCTGACATTTAACGTCTCTTCTCGAGACGTAACAGGCGCCCAAACCAAGGACAACGCAGCAGATGAGCCAATACCCCCGGGACGAGTTCGACAAAATCCCTGAATCCGCCTCGCGGCAGGGCGTCCACCGGGAAAGGCTGGTGCCGCCGAGCTCCAGCGGGCTCGCGTTGAAAATCCTGGTCGGAGTACTGGCGCTCGCCGTCGGGCTCGCCGCCTTCTTCGTCCTTCCCCGATTGGGCTTTGGCAGCGGTGCGGAACCGACATCCGGCCAGTCCGCGGCGACGGCAACCCCCACCGGCGACGCATCGTCCAGTCCTACGGCCGGTACCGACCCGTCCGAACCGGTTCCGTCCGAACCCGTCTCCGATGAGCCGACCGAGGAGGGGACTGCCGAGCCGACTCCCACCGCGGACCCGGACGGCATTGACCGCTCCGAGCCGGTGAATGTCTACAACGCCACCGGGATCGGGGGACAGGCCACTCTGGCCGCCGATAGGGTCACAGCTGACGGGTGGACCGTGGGAGAGATCGCCGACTGGGGTGGAGTGCCCCTGCAGAACTCGGTCATCTTCTACAACGACGCCTCCCAGCTTGAAGCGGCGCAGGAGTTGGGCGGTGTGCTCGGGATTCCGACCCTGATCGAGACTACTGAGGTCTCACCGGACGTCACAGTAGTGGTCGGCCCCGGTTTCCAGTAGACGCGGGCGGCGGATCCCGTGCTGATACTCGAGGGCAGGAAGGTCAGGCTACGCGACTGGTCCTCCGCTGATCTTTCCGCTTACCGCGAATGGCTTCGCCCTCACCAGGAGTGGCACCAGTGGGATGGGCCGTACTTTCCGCCTCCCACTCCGCAGGAAGCCGACGACGCTGTGGGGCGCCTCGCGGGGCAGCTTGCGGCCGGTCAATGGCCAGCAGTCCGACGCCGGATGGTGATCGCTGACACTCGGACAGACCACCTCATTGGGACCGTTTCCTGGCACTGGGAATCAGAGGAAACCGAATGGCCCCGGGCCGGGATCACTGTCTATGACCCGTCGCAGCGCGGTCGCGGGGTCGGAAGCGAGGCTCTCACCCTCTGGGCGGACTACCTCTTCGCCGCAACGGAGTTCCGACGCCTCGACTTTTCCACCTGGTCCGGGAACCACGCGATGTGCAGCGTAGGGCTCAAAATCGGGTGGACCGAGGAAGCCAGATTCCGTGACGCCCGGGTGGTGCGCGGCACTGTGTACGACTCGGTTGTCTACGGTGTGACGCGTGCTCAATGGGCCGGGCTCCGCTTGCACTCAAGCAGCCAGAGTGCTAATTATTGAGTTAGCACTCTATGCCGCTGACTGCTAACCGTCGGCGGCTGGCGAGTGAATCGCACACCTCTGTGGTGAGGGCCGCGTCAGGACGTAAAGAGATCGTCAGGATGTTGCCCGTCCGTCGCGGGCACCACAGCGGGTGAGCATAAGTTTGCTGATAAGCAGGACTGTCCCCGAAAGGACCTAAGCCACTATGGCCAAGATCATTTCTTTTGATGAAGAGGCACGCCGCGGCCTTGAGCGAGGACTTAACATCCTCGCCGACGCCGTCAAGGTAACGCTGGGCCCACGCGGCCGCAACGTAGTCCTTGAAAAGAAGTGGGGCGCCCCCACGATCACCAACGATGGTGTTTCCATCGCCAAGGAGATCGAACTGGACGACCCGTTCGAAAAGATCGGCGCCGAGCTGGTCAAGGAGGTCGCCAAGAAGACTGACGACGTCGCCGGCGACGGTACCACCACCGCTACCGTGCTGGCACAGGCACTGGTCAAGGAAGGCCTGCGGAACGTTGCCGCCGGCGCCGACCCGCTGAGCCTGAAGCGCGGCATCGAGAAGGCTGTCGAAGCCGTCACTCGCGAGCTCCTCGCCTCCGCCAAGGAAATCGAAACCAAGGAAGAGATCGCCGCAACCGCGTCCATCTCTGCCGGTGACCAGCAGATCGGCGATCTCATCGCCGAAGCGCTGGACAAGGTTGGCAAAGAAGGCGTCATCACCGTCGAGGAATCCAACACCTTCGGCCTGGAGCTTGAGCTCACCGAGGGCATGCGGTTCGACAAGGGCTACATCTCCGGCTACTTCGTCACCGACGCCGAGCGTCAGGAAACGGTCCTCGAAGACCCATACATCCTGATCGTCAACTCGAAGATCTCCAACGTCAAGGACCTGGTTGCTGTCCTCGAGAAGGTCATGCAGTCCGGCAAGCCGCTGCTGATCATCGCCGAAGACATCGAAGGCGAAGCGCTGGCCACCCTGGTGGTCAACAAGATCCGTGGCACCTTCAAGTCAGTTGCCGTCAAGGCTCCAGGCTTCGGCGACCGCCGCAAGGCCCAGCTGGCCGATATCGCCATCCTCACCGGTGGCCAGGTCATCGCTGAAGAAGTTGGCCTCAAGCTGGAGAACGCCACCCTTGACCTCCTGGGCAGCGCACGCAAGGTTGTTGTTACCAAGGACGAGACCACCATCGTCGAGGGTGCAGGCAACGCCGACGAGATCGCCGGTCGCGTCAGCCAGATCCGCGCCGAGATCGAGAACTCCGATTCCGACTACGACCGCGAGAAGCTGCAGGAACGCCTGGCCAAGCTGGCCGGCGGCGTTGCAGTCATCAAGGCCGGAGCCGCAACTGAGGTTGAGCTCAAGGAACGCAAGCACCGCATTGAGGACGCAGTCCGCAACGCCAAGGCTGCAGTCGAAGAAGGAATCGTCGCCGGTGGCGGCGTAGCCCTGATTCAGGCTGGCGCCAAGGCTTTTGCATCGCTGCAGCTCGAAGGCGACGAGGCAACCGGCGCGAATATTGTCCGCGTTGCCATCGACGCCCCTCTGAAGCAGATCGCCTTCAACGCTGGCCTTGAGCCAGGCGTTGTTGTCGACAAGGTCCGTGGACTGCCTGCAGGCCACGGCCTGAACGCAGCGACCGGCGAATACGAAGACCTGCTGGCAGCCGGAGTGAACGACCCCGTAAAGGTCACCCGCTCCGCACTGCAGAACGCAGCTTCCATCGCTGGCCTGTTCCTCACCACCGAAGCCGTAGTAGCTGACAAGCCTGAGAAGGCTCCAGCTGGCGGCGGCGGCGGCGACGAAATGGGCGGCATGGGCGGTATGGGCGGCTTCTAGTCCCCACCCCCTGAGGTTTCGCACCTCACCTGGCTGTAACCGGTTGGACGGTATCCCTGAAGGGGGTGCCGTCCTTCCGGCGTTAACCGGCTAGTACTGGAACATGCGTGCGTTGCTCAGTTCGGCGTCCACGTATTGCTGGGTGGCGACCGAGAGGGAGTGGTTGATCTCGGCCAGTGACTCCTCGACCCTCGCTTGGGTGGCCCGCCACTGGATGACCAGTTGCTGGAAGTTGGCCGCGGCCTGTCCACGCCACAGCTGCTCCAGCTCCTGCAACCCCATCTGCATGGCGTTCACCTCGGACTGCAGGCGGGTGATCGTTCCCTGCACCTCGCTGTTCTTGGCCACGAGGGCGTCAGTATCGACCTGGAAGTTTGCCATTGTTGTCCTCCTTTCCCCCTTGACCCTAGGCCGGGGAGCGCCGCCGTGAACGGGCAGGCGGCGAAGTGTGGGCAAACCCCACCAAACTTAGGACGCTGTGGAGGACGAGTCTGCCTCGACGGCCGTGTAGGGCAACCTGATGGACAGGGTGGCGCCGCCACCTTCCGTCTCCTCCAGACGCACCGAACCATCATGCTGGGCCACCAGCGCCGCCACGATGGCCAGTCCAAGGCCGGTACCGCCCGTCTCCCGATACCGGGACGAGTCGGCGCGGTAGAACCGTTCGAAGACCCGGGCCGCGTCCTCCTCGGAAATTCCGGGGCCGTGGTCACGCACCTCAATGACCGAGTCCATCCGGCCATGGATCACCGGAGCCACACCGACGGCGATTTCAATGGGTGTCCCGTCGGGAGTGTAGCGGAGGGCGTTGGTCATCAGGTTGGCTACCACCTGCCGAAGCCGCGCCTCGTCCCCGACGGTCGGTGCAGGCCGGGCCGGGCCTCCGTCGAGCCCGATCACTGTGATCTCGCGGTCCGGGGCGATGGCTCGGGCGTCCAGCGCGGCGTCGTTACCCAAAATGACCAGGTCAAGCGGCTCGGATTCCAGCGGCCGCTGTTCGTCGATCCGGGCGAGGGTCAGCAGATCCTCCACCAGTTCGCCCATCCGTTTCGCTTCGCTTTCGATCCTGCCCATGGCGGCGCGGACGTCGTCGTCGTTCTGTAGGGCGCCGTGGCGGTACAGCTCCGAGAACCCGCGGATGGTCACCAGGGGGGTGCGCAGTTCATGCGAGGCGTCGGCCACGAACCGTCGCATCTTGCGCTCGGATTCGGTGCGGGCAGAGAACGCCGCCTCAATATGCGCGAGCATAGCGTTCAGTGAGCGTGACAGCCGCCCCACCTCGGTGGCGGGCCGTTCCACTTCGACGCGTCGTGACAGGTCTCCGGCAGCGATCGCGGCGGCGGTGCGCTCCACCCTGCCCAGCGGCCGGAACTGCCGGGTGACCGCAATGAATGCAATGCCGCTGGCGACCATGGTGGCACCGAGCCCGACGGCGAAGATGATCTGGCCTGCCTCCTCCAGCGACCGGTTGACCGTCGAGAGGCTGGAGGCCACAGCCACGCTGCCCTGCCCGTTTCTCAGGGCAAAGAGCACCACCCGCCACCCCGGACTGCCGCTGACGCTTCCCGGGACGGTGAACCCGTTCTGTCCCCGCGCCTGGACCTGTTCGACGGTGAGCTCCGGAATGTCGGGAATATCGGTCGATTCCTGGGAGACGGTCGCGCGGAGCGGTTGCCCGTCCTCATTCCTCAGTTCGCCGTAGAACCTCAGCAAGGATCCGTCAGCTGTGCCGTCGGGGAGGATGTTCTGCGCCACATTGGGTGCATTGGCGAGAATGTCCGAGTCCATCTGCTCGATGAGGTTGGTGCGTAGCAGGGACACGGTGACAATGCCGGTGATCGCAACAGTGACCACCATGAGCAGAGTCATGGTGGCCACCAGTTGGGTGCGCAGTGATGCGGCTTTCCACCGATCGATCACGTCGAGGGCTACCGCTTGTCGGCGGTGCGCAGCAGATATCCGACGCCCCGCTTGGTCTGGATCAGCGCCGTGGCGTCGGGGTTCTTGTCGATCTTGCGCCGCAGGTAGGAGATGTAGGACTCGACGATCGAGGCGTCACCGTTGAAGTCGTATTCCCACACATGGTCGAGGATCTGCGCCTTGGAGAGCACCCGGTTGGGGTTCATCATCAGGTAGCGCAGCAGCTTGAATTCGGTGGGGGAGAGGTCGATGATCTCGCCGGCGCGGCGCACCTCATGGGCGTCGTCGTCGAGCTCGAGGTCGTCAACGCGGATCACGGCGTCGTCGTCGTCCATCGGCTGGGTACGGCGCAGGACGGCGCGGATCCTGGCCACCACCTCGTCGAGGCTGAAGGGTTTCGTGACGTAGTCGTCGCCGCCAACGGTGAGGCCGGTGACCTTGTCGTCGGTATCGTCACGGGCGGTAAGGAACACCACCGGGAAGTGGCGGCCGGCGGCGCGGAGCCTGCGGGTCACAGTGAAACCGTCCATGTCCGGCAGCATGACATCCAGGACCGCCAGATCCGGGTTGTGGGTCTCCGCGGCAGCGAGCGCCTCCCGGCCGTTGGCGGCCGCGACCACGTCGAAACCGGCGAACCGGAGCGAGGTGGAAAGGAGCTCGCGGATGTTCGGCTCGTCATCGACAACGAGAAGTTTTGCCTCTGGTCCAGTCTTTTTCACAGTTCCCAGTATCCTCCCAGACTCTGGGAGTTCTCTGGATGGCCAGTGTGAGCTTCCCGTATGTCAGCCCTGAGGAATGTCTGCAGCATCCATGATCCGGTAGGCGTAGCCCTGCTCGGCGAGGAAACGCTGCCGCTTGGCCGCGAAGTCCTGGTCGATCGTGTCGCGGGCGACCACTGTGTAGAACCGGGCAGCCCGGCCGTCGGCCTTGGGACGCAGCAGGCGTCCCAGCCGTTGGGCCTCCTCCTGGCGGGATCCGAAGGACCCCGAAACCTGGATAGCAACTGATGCTTCCGGTAGGTCGATGGAGAAGTTAGCCACCTTGGAGACCACCAGCGTGTGGATCTCCCCGTTCCGGAACTCCCCGAACAGCCGCTGCCGTTCCTTTACCGAGGTGTCGCCCTTGATGACCGGCGCGTTCAGGCGTTCGCCGAGCTCATCCAGCTGGTCAATGTACTGCCCGATCACCAACAGCTGCTCGCCCTGATGGGCTGCGACGAGCTTCTCGACGACGCCGGTCTTGGTTTCCGATGTCGCACACAGGCGATACTTGTCGCCGTCCTCGGCCATCGCGTAGGCCACCCGTTCGTCGCGGGGCAGGTCCACGCGCACCTCAACACAGTCCGCGGGCGCAATGTACCCCTGCGCCTCGATGTCTTTCCACGGTGCGTCATAGCGCTTGGGCCCGATCAGCGAGAATACCTCGCCCTCCCGGCCGTCCTCGCGCACCAGGGTGGCGGTCAGGCCGAGCCGGCGTCGTGCCTGCAGGTCGGCGGTCATCCGGAAGATCGGGGCGGGCAGCAGGTGCACCTCGTCATACACGATCAGACCCCAGTCGTTCGCGTCCAACAGTTCCAGGTGCGGGTACAGGCCGCCGCGGCGGAGGGTGAGCACCTGGTAGGTGGCGATGGTGACTGGCCGGATCTCCTTGACGGCACCCGAATACTCGCCAATCTCATCCTCGGTGAGTGAGGTGCGCTTCAGGAGCTCCTCTTTCCACTGCCGGGCGGAGACCGTGTTGGTCACCAGGATCAGGGTGGTGGTCTGGGAGGTGGCCATGGCCGCCGCGCCGACCAAGGTTTTCCCCGCACCGCAGGGCAGGACGACGACGCCGGACCCGCCAGCCCAGAAGTTCTCCATCGCCAGTTTCTGGTACGGGCGGAGTGTCCAGCCGTCTTCCAGCAGGGCAATGGGGTGAGGGGTTCCGTCTACGTAGCCGGCGAAGTCCTCGGCAGGCCAGCCCAGTTTCAGGAGCAGCTGTTTGAGCTGACCGCGCTGTGAGGAGTGCACCACCACTGTCTCGCCATCGATCCGTGGGCCGAGCAGGGGCTGGATCTTTTTGGCGTGCAGCACCTCCTCGAGCACCGGGTAGTCGTTCGTGCGCAGGACCAGACCGTGCTGGTCGTCCTTCTCCAGGCGCAGCCGGCCATACCGCGACATGGTCTCCTCGATGTCGACGAGGAGGGCATGCGGCACCGGGAACCGGGAATACTTCAGGAGGGTGTCGAGGACATGTTCGGCATCGAGGCCGGCGGCCCGGGCGTTCCATAGGCCCAGCGGCGTCAGCCGGTAGCTGTGGACGTGTTCCGGGGCGCGCTCGAGCTCGGCGAAGGCGGCAATCGCGTGCCGCGCCTCGGTGGACTGTTCGTGGTCCACCTCGAGCAGGATGGTCTTGTCGCTCTGGACGATCAGTGGGCCGTCAGGCATCGGTTGGTGCCCCTTCATCGAGTGTCAGTAGTTCAACGTCCATGATCCGGTGGATCGAGACAACTTTTTCCACCTCGTTGGCAGGGTCGATGACCCGCACCCTGCCGCCGGACACTGATAGTGGAACAAGGACCTGGCGGGTGGAATTCCCCTGGCTGTCGGCAAAGCCGAGCCGGACCGGGCTGCGGAGCCGGATGGCCTTGCGGAGGGTTTCCAGCCCCAGCAGGGTATCGCTCTCCGCAGTGGTCATCCCGCTGGCCGGTGAGGTGCCGGCGCCGCGCAGCACCTCGACCTGGTGCGTGATGTCCTCCGCCGACAGCGTCCACGGGTTCACGGTCACCCGCGACGACGACGGCGACCCCGCGCCACCCGCCGAGGCGGACCGCCCGGCTGTCGGCTGCAGGGGTGCCCCTTCAAGGGCGGGAGCATAGCCGAGGTCGCGCAGGACCGCCGCGAGTTCGGGGCCGGACGCCTGCGACACGACCACGGTGGGCGCGAGCTGCACCAGGCCCAGGGCGGCGGCCCGGGGGTCGGTGAGGAGCGCTGACAGTGCGGCGTCGTCGTCGCTGCGGACGTAGCTATTGGCCCGTCCGACGCGAAGCCTGCCGTACCTGGATGCGGTGTCATCCACCAGGTACTTCAGGGGCTGCGGAACGTCGGTAGCGGAGTGTCGCGCCAGGAACGCCAGGATGGATGGGGCGTCCTGCCCGGCGTCGAAGGCGCGCCGCAGCGAGTCAGCCGAGAACCGGTAGATGCTGGCCGGACCCTGCCCCTCGGGGGTCGACAGGAGTGCCAGCTCGGCTGCAACTTCCGGTTCCAGGTAACCGGGGGCGACGGCGGTCAGATCGGCCTGGAGCATGAAGTGCCGCAACGGTGCGGGAAGGGCGGAGCGCAGGACGGCGGCGGCGTCGTCGAGCTTCCCCTCGGCGGTCAGCGCACCCAGCTCGGTGAGCGCGCCGGATCCGAGCAGACCCAGTCGTGTGGCCTCGGCCATCATGCCCGGAACCAGGCGGACAAAGCGCCTCTGTAGCCGGGGCTGGCTCCACGTCAGCCGTTCGACCACCGCGTTCTCCGTGAGGACCGGAGCCCGCCCGTCGTCGCCGGGTCCCCCCTCGGCGGCGGTGCTCAGCGCCGTCAGCGCCGCGAGCATCCGGGACCTGATGTGCGGCGCGTCCGGCCTGGCGGCCTCCGCGGCCAGCGCGTTGATGGTGGTGCCTGCGGTCAGCTGGGATCCGACGAGGGCTGGTGCGCGCTGTGCATCCTGCCAGGCTGTCACCAGCCGCTGCCATTGCTCCACCCGGTCCTGGGTGAGCCAGGGCATGCCCGGTTCGACCCGCCAGCGGGAGGTATCCACGTCGAGGGCCAGGAGGCCGGCAATGGCGCCAAGCTCCACCAGCCAGGACGCCTGATCGGTGTCCACCCGCAGGGCCTCAGCGAGGCGGCGGATCTCCCTGACGCCCACCCCTCCGGACCGCAGGGTGGCGATCGGGTGCTCGCCGACCACTGCCACCAGCTCGGTGATCAGGCGGAGGGTCTCGGCGACGGCGCCGTGCGCCGCGTTGTCCCGCAGGCTGGTGCGAATGGCGCCCAGGTCCGGAGTCGGAGGGGCAGCCCGCAAGCGTCCGATGATCACGTGCCCCCGGGAGGCGCGGCCCACCTCACGCGGCAGTTCCACGTGGTTGGCGTCGAGCCGGGCCAGCAGCCCGTGCCGGATCAACCACTGGATGGGAGAGGAATCGTCGCCGGCGGCGGCCGGTGAGGTGCCCACCGCCGAGACGCTGAGCCTGCCGAGGAGGTCGCCGGTCCGCTCGGGAGCCTTCGCCAGGAGCGCTTCCCAGCTGGCGGGGGAGGACACCGCCCGCTGGACAACCGCCGCGGCGTCGTCGGTGGTGGCTGCAGTGCCGGCCACGGGAACGTCGAGGCCCAGCCCGCGGAGCAGTTCCACAGCGGCCGGGAGCCGCTGGGCGTAGCTGGGCAGCAACCGGGCCAGCTGCGGCAGTTCGCGGCCGAGCCCGGCGGGGTAGGGGCCCAGCGCCTCGCCAAGCGATTGCACTGGCAGGTAGAACCGGCGGTTCCGGTCGGCGTCGGGGGCGTCCCCGGGGGGCGGGGCGCGGCGGACCAGGGCGAGGGAATGCAGGTGGGCGAGGATGCCGTCGAGGACCTTCACGGTGGCACCGGCGATTTCCGCGCGCAGCCAGCCGGCGGTGGTGCTTTGGCCGGTGTCTGAGTGAGCGGTCAGCTGTACGGCCGTCAGGACGTCGAGTTCGGGTTCGGTGAGGTTTTCCAGGGCCCGCTGGACGCTGATCCGGGTGGATGCCCTGGCGGCAAGCGCGGCGAAGTCGGGCACTGGGGGAAGGATCAGATCCGGGCGCGCCGTGAGAAGGTCACGGAGCCGGGCGTCGCTCCGTGCAGCCAAATCGGAGGCCAGATCGCGGATAGCGGACATTATGACAACGTTACCCCGTCTACCTGTGACGGCCCCTCCCTCGAAGGGTCGTCAGTAGACGGGGCCGAGCTGAAAGGACTAGACCCGTCGTCGGGAGCGGACCCCCGAAAGCACCAGCGCAATCATGAGGACGAAAGCGATCGGGAGGCAGAAGTAGGCTCCAGCCATGAAGCCCGGCCAGACGTCGCCCTGCAGGAAGGCGGTGATGAGCACTGCCGTCAGACAGAGCAGGCCGACGGCGGCCAGCACCACTGCTGTCACCATCAGCACCAGTCGGGGCATACCCGGTGCAGGTTCGCGGGAGCCATGGTCAGGGGCGGGGCTAGGGGAGGTATTTGACATAACGCTAACAGCGTACACAGAGTGTCCCCTTCACAGAGCACCCCGGTATAGGGGATATTCTGGAGGATAGAGACTTCCCCGACGAGACGCTGACCCGCCGCAAGAACCTTGGGCACCGGATCCTTACCATGGGATCGGCACGGTAATCGCAGCGTCCGACGCAGAACCTAAAGAACGAGGTAACGACGTGCCTATTGGCAAGGTCAAGTGGTTTGACGCTGAAAAGGGTTTTGGTTTCCTGGCTACCGACGACGGCCAGGAGGTCTTCCTCCATGCCTCGGCGCTGCCGGCGGGTGTGACCGAGGTGAAGGTGGGCACCAAGCTGGAGTTCGGCGTCGCCGATGGTCGCAAGGGGCTGCAGGCCCTGTCCGCGCGCATCCTCGAGGCGCCGCCATCAGTGGCGAAGGCGTCCCGCAAGAGCGCCGATGACATGGCGGTCATCACCGAGGACCTCATCAAGTTGCTCGACGACGTCTCCAACGGGCTGCGCCGCGGCCGGTACCCGGACAAGTCGCACGCCGGCAAGGTGGCAGCGGTGCTCCGCGCCGTCGCCGACGACCTGGACGCGTAGACCCCGATGGACTCCGACCTCGAGATTGTCGCCCACCCGGACACCACCGCGGGCTCCGACGCTGGACCCGGTGACGCCGGGACCGCCGTCGTCCCGCCGAAGCGCAGGGCGCCGCGGAAACCGTCGAAACCCGACTCAGTGCTGGCCGCCGCGGTGGAGTTCGCGCGGAACGGTGTGCTGCAGGTAGCCGAACCGGGGCAGGTCGGCGACCATGTGGGCGCCTACCCCGATGCCGAACGGGTGGTCACTCACCGTTTCGTGGCCCACCTGCCTGGGTACGGCGGCTGGCACTGGTTTGCCACCCTGGCCCGGGTCCCGCGCGGCAAGGAACCGACCCTTTCCGAGGTGGGACTCCTGCCGTCGGAGACCTCACTCCTCTCTCCGCCCTGGGTCCCCTGGGCTGAGCGGGTGCGCCCCGAGGACTCCGCTACCGACGACGATGCGGGCGTTGAGTCCGCCGAGGGCTCGTCCACTGCGACCGGCTCCCGGCACGACTCCGCTGAGGAAGAATCTGCCACCGGCGACACGCGCTCCTCCGACGCTGCGCCCGGAGGCGAATAACCAGTTGACTCACGGTAGACGTGGAGTGCACCGAGCGGAATCCACCTAATGGGGATGTTCCGTTCGTTGCATATCCACAACTACCGGGTCTGGTTCTTTGGCGCACTGGTCTCCAACATTGGGACCTGGATGCAGCGCACCGCCCAGGACTGGCTGGTGTACGACACTCTTACCGACCAGGACGCCGCGGCGATGGGCATTGTGATGGCCCTCCAGCTGGGTCCCCAGCTACTCGTCGCCCCCTGGGCCGGACTGATCGCCGACTCCGTCGACCGGCGCAAACTGCTGATCCTCACCCAGCTCTCAATGGCCGCACTCGGCGTCGGGCTGGGCCTGATGGTGGTCCTCGGAGTCGCCGAGCTGTGGCACGTCTATGCGTTTGCCCTGGCGCTCGGCTTCGTCTCCGCCGTCGACGCTCCAGCGCGCCAGACCTTCGTCTCCGAACTGGTCCGGGATGATTACCTGCCCAACGCGGTGGCCCTGAACAGCGCGTCCTTTAACGGCGCGCGGATGGTGGGCCCGGCGGTGGCGGGGCTGCTGACGGTGGCGGTCGGCGCCGGGTGGGTTTTCATGATCAACGCGCTGACCTTCGGCGCGATGATCTTCGTCCTGATGACCATCAGGCGCTCCGAGTTGCGGGTCCTGGAGAAATCACCGCCCGGCAAGGGCCGGATCCGTGAGGGCTTCCGCTATGTGCGCAACCGCCCGGATCTGATGATGGTGATGCTTGCCATTTTCATTGTCGGGACCTTCGGGCTGAACTTCGCTGTCTACATCGCGGCGATGGCCCGCACCGAGTTCAACAGTGGAGCGGGCGTTTTTGGTGTGCTGTCGTCGGTGATGGCCGTCGGCTCGGTGGCGGGCGCACTGCTTTCCGCCCGGCGCAGCAAGCCGCGCCTGAGGTACATCTACGGGGCAGCGGCCGCCTTCGGCGTCGCGTGCGGGGCCGCCGCGCTGGCCCCCACCGTCTGGCTCTTCGGGATCACGCTGGTCCCGGTGGGCCTGTTCGCCCTCACCCTGATGACCAGTGCCAACGCCTACGTCCAGACCACCACCGAGCAGGTAATGCGCGGTCGGGTGATGGCGCTGTACTTCGCCATCTTCCTGGGCGGCACTCCGATCGGCGCCCCGATCGTCGGCCTGGTCTCCAACGCGTTCGGTCCACGGTGGAGCCTAGCCGTCGCCGCGGCAGCCGGGATCACCGCGGCACTGGCCGGGATGATCTGGGCCTGGCGCGCTCACCATCTCAGGCTGCGGTACGACCCCGCCCCACGGCGACGGTTCCGGATTGAGACCGACTTCGGGAAACCGGCTACCGACCCCTGACGGGCCGGTTCCTCCCGCTTACCAAGCGAACCCGATCACTACTTCCCGATGACGAAGTCGATGCACGCGAGCAGGGCCGACACGTCGTCCGGGTCAATCGAGACGAACGTCGCGATCCGCAGTTGGTTGCGACCCAGCTTCCGGTAGGGCTCGACGTCGACAATCCCGTTGGCGCGCAGCACCTTCGCGACCAGTGCGGCGTCGATGGATTCGTCGAAGTCGATGGTCGTGATGACGTTGGAGCGGTCCTCCGGGCGGGCCACGAAGGGGGTGGCGACGTCGGACGCCTCCGCCCACCGGTAGATCCTGCCCGCCGAGTCGGCCGTGCGGGCGGCAGCGAACCCCAGCCCGCCGCTCTGGTTCAGCCATTCAACCTGGGCGTTCAGCGTGACCAGGGTGGCCAACGACGGAGTGTTGTAGGTCTGGTTCAGCAGCGAATTGTCGATGGCAGTCTTGAGGCTCAGGAAATCGGGGATCCACCGGTCCGTGGCGGCGATCTGCTCAGCGCGTTCCAGCGCGGCCGGGGAGAACAGGCCCAGCCAGAGGCCGCCGTCGGACGCGAAGTTCTTCTGCGGGGCGAAGTAGTAGACGTCGGAGGCGCTGACATCGACGTCGAGGCCACCGGCCGCCGAGGTGGCGTCGATCAGGACCAGCGCATCGGGTGCGGCGCCGTCGACCCGGTGTACGGGTGCGGCGACGCCGGTGGAGGTTTCGTTCTGCGGCCAGGCGTAGACGTCGACGCCGGTCTCGGCCTCCGGGCTGGGCCGCGTCCCGGGAGGGGAGGTGATCACCGACGACGCCTGCAGGAAGGGTGCCCGGTTGGTCGCCGACGCGAACTTGGACCCGAACTCCCCGAACGACAGGTGCTGTGCCTTGTCCTGCACCAGCCCGAAGGACGCGACATCCCAGAATGCTGTCGACCCGCCGACGCCGAGCACCACTTCATAGCCGGCGGGCGCAGAAAACAGCTGGTTAAGCCCCTCCCGCACCGAACCGACCAGGTTGCGCACCGGTGCCTGGCGGTGGGAAGTTCCCAGCAGCGTCCGGCCAGCCTGCGTCAACGCCTCCAACTGGGCGTCGCGAACCTTCGACGGGCCAGCACCGAAGCGCCCGTCGGCGGGGAGGAGCCCCGCGGGGATCTGTTGGTCCGGGGAAATGCTCATGGTCTCTCCAAGCGGTTGGTGCGGGACGTCGTCGGGATACATTCTGCCGCACGGCTGCCCAGCCCCCGCATTTATGAACAGCCCTCCGCCGCACCCCTGCTTGGGCGGCCAATTGCCGTGGCCAGCCCGAAATGGGTTAACCTTGGGAGGCGTAGAACTTGTGTTCGGCGCTGGCATCCGGCGCCGCGTTTGTACCGCGAAAGCTGCCGCTGTTCCATCCCGCACCAGTGCCTAGGAGCTGAACCGCATGACGGACCTCATCGATACCACTGAGATGTATCTGCGGACCATCCTGGAACTGGAGGAGGAGAACATTGTTGCCCTCCGCGCCCGGATCGCCGAACGGCTCCGCCACTCAGGCCCCACCGTCTCCCAGACCATCGGACGGATGGAACGCGACGGACTGGTGGTGGTGTCCGGCGACCGGCACCTCGAATTCACTGACCTGGGACGACGCCGCGCCATTGGTGTGATGCGGAAGCACCGCCTCGCTGAACGGCTGTTGTCGGATGTGATCGGCCTCGACTGGGCCTACGTCCACGAGGAAGCCTGCCGCTGGGAGCACGTGATGAGCGAACGGGTTGAACAGCGCCTGTACGAGCTGCTCGGCAAGCCGACCGAGTCGCCCTACGGCAACCCCATCCCCGGATTGGAAGCGCTTGGAGGCCCGCCCGCTGAAGACTTCTCCGTCGGGGTGCGCAGCCTGTCATCGGTGATCGGCACGTCCCCGGCTGGATCAGTGATCACCCTGGTCCGGCTTGCCGAGCCCATCCAGGTGGACCCGGAGCTGCTTTCCCAGCTGGATGAGGGCGGATTGCGCCCCGGAACCGCCATCTCCGTGCAGTCGGTGGGGGACTACGTCTCGGTTCGCGTGGACGGTATCGAGGGTGCGCTGGAGCTTCCACCCGAGGTGGCCGCGCACGTGTTCGTGTCAGTCTCACCAGCCGCCATCTAGCGCCCAAGGGCAGCCGCGTAGCGCCGATCCCCCGATAGTCCAGATAAGTTATCCACATGAGGATAACGAACGCATCTCTTTTGCATCTGTCTTCGTAAAATGGAAAACTACCGTTGATACGTAAGCGTTATCTAATCAGCAGGATCTAAATCTTTGCGCTTTATCCTGCATCGTGCCAATCCCGTTGAGGGGTCCATGGCCGGGGCGCGAGTTGCCCGGGGGCAGTAAGTCACTTCGCCCTGAAACTGCAGTTCGATTTCGGTGCCGCACCGCGGCGTGGATCAGAGCCGAGTTCTCCGAATTCGCATCATTGACCCATTTCACCCGGCCTTTTGGAAAGGGAGCCTTTGTCGGAGGACAACGTTGTGGACAGCCAACGCCTGGCCATCCCGGATCAGACCCGGCGGCCCCGGGATGGCAGGCGGGACGAACGGCGACGCCGGGCCTCGCGCAGCGCCGATGGTGGGACCCTCGCGCGGATCGGCCAGAAACTGGCGATCTCCGCCGCGGTGTCCGGTCTGGCCCTGACGGTCACTCTGCCCACTACGGCAGCGACCCAGCCCATTGCGGTTCCGGCGCCCACGAGTGTCAGCGTCCTTCCCTCAGGCGAGGTGCATGCCGACTCCGGCGGGATCAGGGCGCCATCAACGGCGCCGGTCGACTTCAGCCGCACAGCCCTGCGGAGTACCTTCGACCCCGAGACCAAGTTGAGTGAGATCCTGACCGCCGGCGACGGCGGGGTTCCCACCGCTGCCAAGGGATCCCTTTCTTCACCGGTCAAGGACGTAGAGATCTCCTCCCCGTTTGGGAATCGCATCAGCCCCATCACCGGCATCGGCGGCGAGCATCACTCCGGGCAGGACTTCAGCAGCCCGTGCGGCTCCGCTGTTCTGGCCGCGGCCTCAGGCACGGTCACCTTTGTGGGGTGGCACGGCTTCGGTGGAGGCAACCGGGTGGTGATCGATCACGGCAACGGACTGGAATCCAGTTACAACCACCTCTCCGTCAGTAGCGTCGAGGAGGGTGAGTCAGTTGACCGCGGCCAGACAGTGGCACAGACCGGCAGTACCGGTGCATCGACCGGCTGTCACCTGCATTTCGAAGTACTAGTCGACGGTGACCCGGTCGACCCGATGGGGTGGCTGTAACCATCTCCATACCGTTCCGTGACCGGAATGTGACATTAGGTCTGATCTGTTGTACCGTCGACCTCGTGCCCAATTCTTATAGGTTGGGCACTCTCGAGTGGATCGCCTAGCTCTGCCACTGCTCGAGATCCGTTCGCACAATTCGCATGGCAGAGGCGGGGGAACCACATTATTTGGATTTCGCAAGAAGTCCTTGGGGTTAAGTCGTGCCATTCCGAAGAGGAATTGCGCGGCCGGGTGACTCCCATCCGAATCCGACAGCTCACCTCGCAGGCAATTGGGAGAGGCAATCGAACGTGTCAAATAACTCTGCTCTGGGCCGCCACCGGGCCGCCCGCACCCACACCAGCGGGTTGACCGCCATTTCAGGCGCTGTCTCCTCCAACGCTGGATCGGTTGGCCGCCAAGCCGCGGTCATCGTTGCAGCAACCGGTCTGGTCCTGGCCGCCGGACTTCCCGCACACGGCATCGGCGAGTCGGAGCGCGTAGTACTCTCCACCCCCCTGAACGCGGCCGCCGTGACCGTTGACGAAGTCAGCGCCCCCGCCACCGCCAAGATCACCTTCGAGCGTGCGGCAGTCAAGGCGACGCCGGCCCCCGCCAAGATTGCCCCCGTGGTCGAAGCCAAGGCTGAAGCAGTCGAGCCGGTCGAGGTTGTCGAAGCAGTTGCCCCCGCAGCTCCCGTCGTCGAGCCCGTGCAGGCAGTCCCAGCCGTAGCGGTCCAGCCCGCCGTCGCGGAGTCCGCCCCCGTCGAGGCTCCGGTTGAAGCCCCCGCAC
>NZ_JABFOM010000018.1:0-70526 GCF_013116715.1 Arthrobacter sp. 147(2020) | reverse complement strand
CTTCGGCCCCCGCTTCATCTGGGAAAGTTCACCTAACGCAGACATAACCCGTCCTTACCGGCCGCCGGGGAAAGTGAGCGGGAGTAGCAGTCGGTTTCCGATCTGGCACCGTACCCATTGCGTCTCCTATCGAATCGTCATTGGTTCTCATGGTTTCAAGCGATCTGAGAAAACGGTTTCTCAGGCGGCCTTAGTAGACAATAACGTGTGACGTGGCGCACGTCAAGGAAAGCGGTTTCCAACCGATCAAGCCGGCGACATATATCAGCCGTGCAGCGCGAGGAGGTGCTTGTAGAACGCTGATTTGAGTTCGAACCCGATCCCCGGTGCCTCGGTGGGACGGGCCCGGCCGCCCTGGACCACGGTTTCGTCGGCAAAGCCGCCCGTCGGGAAAAATTCGCCGGGGTACGATTCGTTGCCTCCCAGCTTGAGAGCCGCGGCAATGTGCAGGGCGAACTGATGCCCACCGTGTGGGATGCAGGACCGCGGGGACCACCCGTACTCGGGCAGCAGTGCCTGGATCCGCAGATACTCCACCAGGCCGTACCCGAGGACGGGGTCGAACTGGAGAATATCCTGGTCCGGTCGCATGCCGCCGTAACGCAACAGGTTGCGGGCGTCCGGCAGTGAGAAGAGGTTCTCACCGGTGGCCATCGGGTGGGGATACCGTTCCCCGAGGGTGGCCTGCAGCTGGTAGTCCAGCGGGTCGCCCACCTCCTCGTACCAGAACAGGTTGTACGGGGCGATTGCGTCGGCGTAGGTGAGCGCCGTCTCGAGGTCGAAGCGTCCGTTCACGTCCACCGCAAGGTTCTGACCGCTTCCTACCACCTCGATGGCCGCTTCGATCCGTCGCAGATCCTCTGCCAGGCTCGCCCCGCCGATCTTCATCTTGGCTACCGTGTAACCGAGGTCAAGGAATTTTCTCATCTCGTCCTGGAGTTCAGGGAGTCCCTTGCCCGGTGCGTAGTACCCGCCGGCCGCATAGACAAACACGTCCTCGTCGGGGGAACCGTCACCGTAGTTCTCCGAGAGGTAGCGGTAGAGCGGCTTGTCCTCGATTTTGGCAGCAAGGTCAAAGAGCGCCATGTCGAGAACGCCGACGGCGACAGAGCGTTCACCATGGCCACCTGGCTTCTCGTTCTGCATCACGATGTCCCAGATCTTCTCGGGCGAGAAGTTGGAGCCATCCTCACGGAGGATGTCGTTCGGGTCTGCAGTCATCAGGCGGGGAATCACGCGGCGGCGGAGGATATCGCCTGCGCTGTACCGGCCGTTGGAATTGAATCCATAGCCCACCAGCGGCTTGCCGTCGCGGATCACGTCGCTGACCACCGCGATGATCGACACGTCCATGGTGCTGAAGTCGACCCAGGCGTTGCGGATGGTCGAGCTGATGGGCAGGGTGCCTTCGTGGATGGAAACGATCTTCATAATGAACCTCCAGTGTTATAAGTTATAACTTGAGCCGGACGCTACCGGGCTGTTTGGGCAGTTGTCAACGGCACTGCGTCGAAGATCGGCGCTATCAGGAGAGAATGTTGCAGTGATCTACAAAACCAAGAGCGACCTCGCCTACGCCGAAGTCCGGCAACGGATCCTGTCGGGTGCTATCCCGCCCGGTTCGCTGTTGCCGCAGCGACAACTGGCCGAGTCCCTGGGGATGAGCCTGACCCCGCTGCGGGAGGCGCTCAAGCGACTGATGTCCGAGGGCCTCGTGGAACTGGAAAGCCACCGTGATGCGCGGGTGTCCGCGATCAGCTCCCAGGAAATCCACGATTTCATGGATCTGCGCCTCGCCCTGGACCCGTTCGCCACCTCGCTGGCCGCCGAACGTCACACCGACGCTGACGCGGCAGCCATGAAGGAGTCCTTCTCCCGATTGCTGCCGGTGACCCGCGACCAGGGTGAGGCCGCCCTCACGGCGCATCGGGATTTCCACGAGGCAATCTACCGCGGGTCCCACAACCCGCGCCTGATCCACCTGCTCGATGAAATCTGGGACCTCTCGGATCGATACCGCCGCCTCGGCCTCTCGTTGCCGGAAAGCGGCGCGTCCCGCGAGCAGGATCACGAGGAGCACGAGGACCTCCTGCGACTGGTCCTGGCCCGCCGCGGCGAGGACGCGCACCGGCTGATGGAAGGCCACGTGCGGCGTAGCGTCATTGGGCTGGCGGCAGAGGGTCTCGCCGGCAACTAGCAACAACCGGGTGGGACCCCGCCTGACAGAAGTGGTAACACTGGTGTCTTGTCACCACTTGTATGACAAGTTTGCTACTTGTACTATGTGTGAAAATACTTCCAACGGCGGGACACCCACCATGAGCACACTTCAGCACGCAACCGACCCGCTGGCCGCGGTATCAGGCGGTGCAGCGACCACCGACCGGATTCGGCACGTGAAGCTCTCCACGCTGACCCTCCCGCTCACCACCGCGATCAGCGATGCCAAGGTGCTGACGGGTCGCCAGAAGCCAATGACTGAAATTGTCTTCCTCTTCGCCGACATCCGCTCCGAACAGGGTCATCACGGCACGGGTTTCAGCTACTCCAAACGGGCCGGTGGACCCGCCCAGTACGCGCACGCCAGGGAGGTGGCCGACAACCTGCTGGGGGAAGACCCCAGCGACATCGGTCGCGTCTACCAGAAGCTGCTCTGGGCAGGTGCGTCGGTGGGACGCAGTGGAGTCGCAACCCAGGCGATCGCGGCCCTGGACATCGCCCTTTACGACCTGTTGGCGAAGCGGGCCGGGCTACCGCTGGCGAAACTGCTGGGCGCTTACCGGGACTCGGTAAGAACTTACAACACCTCCGGAGGCTTTCTGCAGGCCTCGATCGATGAGGTGAAGGAGCGGGCAACCGAGTCGCTGGAGGACGGTATCGGTGGCATCAAGATCAAGGTGGGCCACCCCGATTCAGCCGTTGACCTGTCACGCGTCGCCGCACTCAGGGAACACCTCGGTCCGTCAGTCCCCCTGATGGTGGATGCCAATCAGCAATGGGACCGGCCCACCGCCATGCGGATGGGGCGCACGCTCGAGCAATTCAACCTCACCTGGATCGAGGAGCCCCTCGATGCTTACGACGCCGAGGGTCACGGCCAGCTGGCCCACGCCCTGGACACCCCGATCGCGACAGGTGAGATGCTTTCCAGCGTCAGCGAGCACATCAACCTCATCACCCACCGAGCGGCCGACATCATCCAACCCGATGCACCACGCATTGGCGGAATTACGCCGTTCCTGCGGCTCGCGGCCCTGGCCGACCAGGCTGGCCTGCAACTGGCGCCCCACTTTGCCATGGAGATTCACCTGCACCTGGCCGCGGCCTACCCACGGGAGCCATGGGTGGAACACTTCGAGTGGCTGAACCCGCTCTTCAACGAACGGCTGGAAACCGTCAATGGACGGATGATCGTGCCGAACCGCCCGGGCTTGGGGTTCACCCTCAGCGAGCAGGCTGCCGCGTGGACCACCGATTCGGTCGAGTTCGGCGTTCGATGACGGCTCTCGCCACCCGGCTCGTTGACGAACTGCGCCAAAGCATCCTCGATGGACTGCTGGTGCCAGGCGACAAGCTACCCTCCGAGTCAGCGCTGGAGAAGCAGTTCGCGGTCAGCCGGACGGTGGTGCGCGAGGCGCTCTCCCGCCTGCAGGCGGCCGGGCTGGTCGAAACCTACCGGGGTAAAGGGACCTTCGTGCTTACCAGGCCCACCGGTCAGCCGTTCACCGTCGAACCCGGCGGTATCCGCACCCATCAGGACCGGCTGGACCTCCTCGACTTCCGGATTGGGGTGGAAGGGGAGGCAGCGGCGCTGGCCGCCCGCCGCCACACCCCAGCCCAGCTTCGCTCCATCAGCGGGGCGCTCTCCGATTTCGGTGCCGCCGGGCAGTCCCCCCGGGCAGCCATCGAGGCGGACTTCGCGTTCCACCGCGGCATCGCCATCGCCTCCCATAACCGGTTCTACCTCGACCTGATCGCCTCCCTGGGGGCCTCGATGATCACCATGCCGCAGACGCGGCTGGCTCCCCAGGATGGCGTCGCCTTGGCCGCCGGCTTCGAGCTGGTGGGGGAAGAACATCTGGCGGTGTTCAACGCCGTCTCGGCTGGTGACGCGCAGGGCGCAGCAGCGGCGATGCGCACCCACCTCACCAATTCGCGCCTGCGGCTTTCACCCCACTCACCGCCGGCTGCCGCACATGGCTAAAGCCAGCGCCATCGGCGGGTACGAGGACTGGCCGGCGTTCATGACCAGTCGGAGACGGTTCGCCCCCGCCTCCGCAGACAGCGAGCGCGTGGCCAATGTGGTGGGAGTGCCGGCACTGCCAGCGCCCGATGATTCGGCCTACACCGTCACGCGAAGTGAAGAGTCGGTAGTTGGGGGTGTGCGGGTGAGCCGCCTGGGCTGGCAACTGCCCTTCGGGCCGCCCACCTCAGCGCGGCTGGTGACTCCGCTGCACCACGAGGGACGATTGCCCGGCCTGTTGTGGATGCACTGCCATGGCGGCAACAAGTGGCTGGGGGGCGAGCGGCTGGTCGACCTCGGCCAGGCGACCGACCCTGACGTCGTCGCTCTCCAGCGGAAGCTGTACGAGGGCCGGGCCGTCGCCAATGACTTTGCCCGGGCGGGTTTCGCGGTCCTGGTGCACGATGCCTTCAGCTGGGGAAGCCGCCGGTTCGTGTTGGATCCGGCACCGGAGCGGGCGGGTGATGCCCTCCGCGCCGCCACCGCCCAGTGGACCGCCGACGGGGACCGCCCCAGCCCGGAACTGACCTACAACACCCTGGCCGCCCAGCACGAGAATACGGTGGCGAAGGCGGCAGCGCTCCTGGGCACCAGCTACGCCGGGATGGTGGCATACGACGACCTGGTTGCCCTTGCCATCCTCCGGCAGCTCCCGGAAGTGGATCCGGACTGGGTCGGCGTCGGCGGCTTTTCCGGCGGCGGCGGGCGGGCACTGATGCTCGCAGCGCTGGATCAGCGGCTGACCGCCTGTGTGGTGTCATGCATGATGACCACTCATGAGTCGTTGTTCCCGGCGTACCTCGAGAGCCACTCATGGCTGCTGAGCACGCCGGGTCTCGCCGCCGTCTGCGACTGGCCAGCACTGTCATCCCTGGCTCCCACGACGCGCTTCCTCGTCCAGTACGCCCTTGACGACCCGCTCTTCCCCGCCGAGGGGATGCGTGACGCCGACAGGTTGCTCCGGGACCAGACGGACGCCGGGCCTGAGCACTACCGCGGCGCCTGGCACCCGGGTGGCCACATCTTCACCGCTGCGATGCTGGCGGAGGCCGGCGCCCACCTCAGCACTGCCCTGCAGGAGGGGCTACCCGGGATTTCCTGAGGGTTAGCTGCCAGGTTCCGGACCGGCGCCACGGCGGGGACGCACATTGACGGTGAGTACGGTGAACAGAAGACACCCCACCCCCGCGACGACCAGCGGGGGAAGCAGCCAGGCGATCACCCCGGCTACTGCGGCAACTGCGGCGATCAGCGCACCCCCAACCGGGTCACCGCTGGTCCGCCGCAGGCCCTCACGCACCGCCACCTTCCACCCTGTTTCCGGCGCCCAGTGAAAACCAACCTGCAATAGCGCGACCACCGTCGCGGCGAGACCCAGGATGCCGACGCAAAGGATGACTGGCCACAGCACCAACACCTGCGTGGCGGCGAGGAAGCTGTTCAGCCCCAGGACAGCCGCGAGTGCCAGAGCGACCACCCCCACCAGGAGCCCTCCGGGCAGGGCACGCAGGAAATCGGACCCATAACTGCGGACGGTGCTCCGCTCCGCGCGAAGATACCGGTTCAGGTGCCGGGTGCCGGCGGCGATCGCCGCCGGAAGAGTAATGATCGCCAGTCCTGCCAGCGTGGTGAGCACTCCCGCCCAGATCACCTGGGCGAACAACTCCACCCGGTTGGTGGCGCCGGGCCACTTCAGTTCGGTGCCATCGGGTTCCGGGGGCAGTGGCCGCGGCCGGCGGCGGCCGATCATGCCGCCCCGCGCTCGGTGAAATGCCGCCGCGCCCTGGTTGCTGACCTGCCGACTGCTGCCACACTGCAAGAAATCATAGTTACAGCATGACAGGCACTGGCGCGGCGGGAAAAGTGGGAGCAAGATGTCTAGAAAGCGCTTACCCTCAGTGTGCAGCACGGCTGTCCACACCAGGCGCGTGCAACAATGCTAAGGGCACCGGCTGGGGACGAGCGTCCAGCGGGCCATCGGAAGGATACGCCGCAGCAATGGAACCAGGCACCAACAAGCCGGCAGTAACACTCAACGATGTGGCGCTGGCCGCTGGAGTGTCGCTGGCAACCGCGTCCCGCTCCCTGAACGGGAGCGCCCGCAAAGTCAACGAGACCTACCGTCTGCGGGTGGTCGACGCCGCGCAGCGCCTCGGCTACATCCCCAACCTTTTCGCCCAGGCCGTCGCCAAGGGCACCACCACCACCGTCGCCCTGTTGGTCGCCGATATCTCGGACCCCTACTTCTCCACCATTGCGTCAGGGGTGATCAAAGCCGCAGAGACCGCGGGACTGGTGGTGACCATCGCGGTGACCGGCCGCAATCCGGAGCGGGAACTGGCAACGGTTCGCGCCCTCCGCGGGCAACGTCCCCGGGTGATGATCCTCGCCGGATCGCGGGTCGCCGGCTCCCCGCAGGAAGCCGAGCTGCGCCGGGAACTGTCGGCGTTCGAGGAAAACGGCGGCCGGGTCGCCTTCATCAGCCAGGACGCCTCACCGTTTGCCACCGTGTTGCTGGATAACCGCGGCGGCGCGCGTGCCCTCGCTGAATCCCTGGTCGGGCTGGGGTATCGCCGGTTTGCCGTCCTCGCCGGGCCGCCGGACATCGTTGCCGCCCAGGACCGGTTGCGGGGATTCCGCGACGCCCTGGCGGCCCATGACCTGGAGCTGGCCGACCGACACGTCATCCACACCGACTTCAACCGCGACGGCGGGTACCAGGGTGCCACCGAACTCGTCAGGAACGGACTCGACGACGTCGATCTGCTCTTCGCCGTGAGCGACGTGATGGCGATGGGCGCCATGTCGGCGCTCCGGGAGGCGGGCGTGGAACCCGGCCGGGATCTGGGCATCGCTGGCTACGACGATATTCCTACGGTCCGGGACATCACCCCTGCCCTCACCACTGTCCGTATCCCCCTCGAAGAGGTGGGACGCCGGGCGCTGGAGCTGTCCTTCGGCGTCGGTTCGGTTGCCGGGGCGGCCAACGGGCCGGTTGTCACCGAGGTCGTCTGCCGGGACAGCACCCCCCGCCGCTGAACCCGCGTCAGCCCAGGCGGGTCTCGATCTCAATGACGGACCAGGACAGGGCGGGCAGGCTCACCCGGACCTCCTGACCCCCTGCGGTGACATCCC
Source organism: Arthrobacter sp. 147(2020) (assembly GCF_013116715.1). Lineage (NCBI taxonomy): Bacteria > Bacillati > Actinomycetota > Actinomycetes > Micrococcales > Micrococcaceae > Arthrobacter > Arthrobacter sp. 147(2020). The sequence continues at coordinate 63,148 of NZ_JABFOM010000018.1, read as the reverse complement.
GCAACGGTGTCATCCCCACGTGTTCACCCCGGGCCAGGTTGTTGGTGGTGAAGCGGTCCTGGCCCGCTGGCGTGCGCAGCACCTCCGCGCGGGTGACCCGCACAGCGTCCAGCCCGCGGAGGGTCAGTTCGACGTCGGCTGCTTCCTCCAACGACCGGTTGGCCAGGAAGAAGACCACCCGGCCGGTCTCCTCATTGAAGGTGGCGGCACCATCCACCAGGTCCGTGTCCCCGAAGCGCGCGTTCGTGTAACGGTCCGACTCGATGGTGAGCTGCAGGATCTGCCCCGTCGCCAGCTCGGCCATCCGGGCGAATGGCCAGAAGATGGTTTGCCGCCATGCGGGTCCACCCGCCTCGCTCCTGATGGGCGCGATCACATTGACCAGCTGTGCCTGGTTGGCGATCTTCACCCGGTCGCCGTGCCGGAGCAGCGAGTTCAGGAACGTCCCGACGACGACGGCGTCGGTCACGTTGTACTCGTCCTCAATCACCCGGGGGTGCTCGCGCCAGCCGAGGTTGCCCACCTGTTCGGGGCTGTCGGCGTCCCCGGGGCGGGAGTACCAGACGTTCCACTCGTCAAAGGACAGATTGATGCGTTTGCTGTGCTTGCCGCGGGCGCGGACCGCGTCAGCGGTGGCCACTACGGATTCGATGAACTGGTCCATGTCCCGCGCGCTGGCGAGGAAACTTCCGACGTCGCCGGCCTCCTCCTGGTAGTAGGCATGAAGGGAGATGTAGTCCACCTGGTCGTAGGTGTGGGCGAGGACTGTCTGTTCCCAGGCGCCGAAGGTCGGCATGTGGGCGTTGGAACTTCCGCAGGCGACGAGTTCCAGGGAGGGGTCTACCAGGCGCATCGCCTTGGCCGCCTCCTGGGCCAGGCGCCCGTATTCGTCGGCGGTCTTGTGGCCGATCTGCCAGGGTCCGTCCATCTCGTTTCCGAGGCACCACAGCTTGATGGCGAACGGGTCCTTGTGCCCGTTGGCCGCCCGCAGGTCCGAGAGGTAGGTGCCGCCAGGGTGGTTGGCGTACTCAACCAGCTCGCGGGCGGCATCGACACCGCGAGTGCCCAGGTTGATCGCCTCCATGATCTCCACCCCGGCCTGCCGCGACCAGTCGACGAACTCGTGGAGACCGAACACGTTGGTTTCGACAGTGTGCCAGGCGCCGTCCAGCCGGCGCGGGCGCTGCTCCACCGGGCCCACCCCGTCCTCCCAGTTGTACCCGGAGACGAAGTTACCGCCGGGGTAGCGCACCACCGTGGCGCCGAGCTCGCGGACCAGCTTCAGGACGTCCTGCCGGAAACCTGCCTCGTCGGCCTCGGGGTGGCCGGGCTCGTAGATCCCGCTGTAGACGCACCGCCCCATGTGCTCCACGAAGGAGCCAAACAGCCGACGGGGTACCTCGCCGATGGTGAAATCCCTGTCGATCACAATACGTGCGCGGGCCATGACTCTCCTCGTGTTGGGCGGTGATGCAGGCTGGCGGTTCAAATGCTGGTGGACCGTTCAGGGCCGGCGCAGCAGCGCGTACCCGAAGGACTCGAGGTGCACCTTGTCCACTGCCTCACCAGTCAAAAGGTTGGTTCCGGACACCTCGATGGCGACGGCGTCCGCGCCGTGGTTGATCAGGGTCGTCACTTCGCCACGCTGCGCGGCTTCAACGGTATCGGGCAGCCCCGCGAGCACGGGTTCGATGCCCGCGGTCGCGAAGACGTGTGCGCTCACCAGGCGTGCACCGTCGTCGTCAGGCACGGTGGCGAGATAGTAGGCCCGGCCTGCGCCGCTGACCCTGGTGGTGAACGCGGGTAGCCCCTGGGTACGGCCGCCGCTGAAGGTCGCCAGAACCTCGGCGTCGACGGTCGCGATCTCCTCCGCAAGGTACAGTCCGTCGAAGGTTGACTGGCCCAACGCCACCGGCGCGGTGCGTTGCCCGGGCCCCGACGATGCGGGCGGCACCAGCGCCCCGAAGTCCTCGAGGGTGATCCCGAGCAGGGGTCCCAACTGGGTGAGGAATCCGCCCTCACGGAAACGGTCGTGCTCGTCGACGATGTCGCTGAACGCTGTCACCAGCAGGTGACCGCCGCCCTGGACGAAGCCGGTAAGGTTCGCTGCACCGTCGTCCGTCAACAGATACAGCTGGGGTGCAACGACCACCGCGTAGTTCTCCAGCCCGGAGGTCGGGAGCACCAGGTCCACCTGGACGTGTTGGCGGTGGATGGCCCGATACCAGCCCTGCACGCACTCGACGTAGTCCAGGACCACCGGGTGGTCGGGGTTTTCCAGGGCCCACCAGTTCTCCCAGTCGAACACGATGGCCACGCGGGCATCCCGGGTGCCCGCGGGGAGCTCTGGCAGGGCGGCCAGCTCGAGGCCCAGGCCCTGCGCCTCACGCCAGGTGCGGGTGGAAGTGCCGGCGTGCGGCAGCATCGCAGAGTGGAACTTTTCGGCCCCGGCGCGGGACTGTCGCCACTGGAAGAACAGGATGCCGTCGGCGCCCCGGCCCACGCTCTGCATGCTGAGCGCCTGCATCTGCCCGGGTGCTTTCGGGGCGTTGCTGGGCCGCCAGTTCAGGGCATTGGTGGACTGCTCCATGAGGAGCCACGGCGTCCCGGGTTTCAGGGACCTCATCAGGTCCCGCTGGAACGCGCCGGCCCGGAAGCTTTCCGGGTCGTTGGGGTCGGGATAGCAGTCGTCGGAGATGACGTCCATCTCCTGCGCCCACTGCCAGTAGTTGGCTGGTTTGAAGGCGCCCATGAAGTTGGTGGTGATGGGCTGGCGCGCCCCGGCTGCCCGGATGATCTCGCGCTCCATCAGGTAGCACTGCAGGAGCGTGTCGGAGGTGAACCGGCGGAAGTCGAGCAGCTGGCCGGGGTTGTGGCTGTAGGGCGCCTTGCGGGGTGGGTAAATGTGGTCAAACGATTCATAGTGCTGAGCCCAGAACCAGGTTCCCCAGGCCTCGTTCAGCGACTTAAGGGTTCCGTACCTGGCACGCAACCAGTCACGGAACGCGTCGCGCGCTGAGTTGGAGTAGTCCAGGTTGAGGTGGCAGCCGTACTCGTTGTTGACATGCCACAGCACCACCGCCGGGTGGTCAACGTACCGTTCGGCGAGCCGCTTCACCAGTTCACCGGCAAGCCGGCGGTACGTCGGCGACGACGGCGCATAGTGCTGCCGACTGCCGTGCCAGTACGTCGCACCGTTTTCGTCGGCGGCGAGGATCTCCGGGTAGGCAGCGGTCATCCATGGCGGCGGTGAGGCGGTCGCCGTCGCCAGATCCACGGCGATCCCTCCCTCGTGCAGCAGGTTGATGACCCGGTCGAGCCATCCGAAGTCGAAGACACCCTCCGCAGGCTGGATCCGCGACCAGGCGAAGATGCCCAGGCTCACCATGGTGACCGACGCCTCTCGCATCCGTTCGACGTCGTCCGGCCAGACGGATTCGGGCCACTGTTCAGGGTTGTAATCGGCGCCGTAGTGCACGGGAATGGTCCTTTCGACCTGGGGAGGGACGTGGGAAGAGGTTACTTCGCCGGACGCTCGCGTTCCTTGACGGCGAGCACCGCGAAAACAAGGCAGCCCAGGCCGGGCACCAGCAGTGGCAGCAGCTGCCAGGTCACGATACTGGTCAACAGCAGCGCGAGAACCAGCTGGATGATCGCTCCCGGATCGGTGATCAGTGACCTGGCGCCGTCCCGGAGGGCCCGCCTCCAGCCGTGCTCCGGGCTCCAGCGTGCCGCAGACTGCAACAGAATCAGCGCCACCAGCACCCCGGCGAGGGCTCCACCAGCGACTACCACCTGCCATCCGGGCAGCACCCGGGTGCCCGCCAGGAGGAGGTTGAAGGAGAGCACGACGGCCGCCGCCGTCGTCGCCAGGCCAACGATCCAGCCGGTGCGCAGTGCCGCGCCGAAGTCCGACCACCATTGACCGATGGTTGAGCGGTCGGCCCGCAGGTAGCGGTGCAGGTGACGGGTGGAGGCGGCAAGCGCAGCGGGCAGGGTGACGATCATCAGGCCACCTGCGACGGTGAGCACGCCAATCCACAACACCTCGGCGAACAGCGCGAACTTCCCTTCGGCACCCGGCCACCTGAGTGTGGTGCCGTCGGGCAAGTCGCGCCGCTGACGCTGGTTGCGGCCGCCCCGGAGGCTGAGCACTGTCACCCCTTCAGGCCCTGGGTGGCAACCCCGGCCACGAGGAACCGCTGGAAGATGACGAAGAACAGCATCACCGGCAGGAGGGCGAGAACCGAGATCGCAACGGTCGCGCCGTAGTCGGAGGCACTGGATTGGTCGTTGAACACGCGCAGCGCCAACGGCAGCGGATAGTTCTCCGGCGAGTTCAGGTAGAGCAGCGGGCCGAGGAAGTCGTTCCAGCTCCAGATGAACGCGAAGATCGAGGAGGTGATCAGGGCGGGCTTGATCAGGGGGACGGTGATCGACCAGAAGATCCGCCAGTGCCCGCACCCGTCGATGCGGGCCGCCTCGTCCAGTTCCTTCGGCAGGTTCCTGATGAACTGGACAATCAGGAACACGAAGAATGCCTCGGTGGCGAGGAACTTGCCCACCAGCAGCGGGGCGAACGTGTCCACCATGCCGAGGTTCCGGAAGATCATGTACTGCGGGATGATCAGCACGTGGAACGGCAGAAGCAGCGTGCCGATCATCATGGCGAAGAACAGCGGCCGGCCCTTGAAGTTCAGGCGGGCGAACGCGTAGGCCGCCATCGATGAGGAGATCACCGTGCCGATGACCGCCCCGATACCAAGGATGGTGGAGTTCCAGAAGAACCTCCAGGTGGGGATGCCGGCGACACCCTCCATCACCTTGATGAAGTTGTCGAAGGTGGGGTTCTCGGGCAGCAGACCCTGGTTGGACCCGAACTCCGAGCTCGGCTTGAACGACGCGGAGATCATCCACACCAGTGGATACAGCACGACGACGGTCAGCAGCACGATGCCGACAATCCAGGCCACATTCGCTGCGGTCCGGCGGGGTGGCTGGCGACGCTTGTGAATGGGTTGCACCGGCGGGGGCACGGTGGGGGTTGATTCGATGGTGCTCATTTGGTGTCACCTCCGTAGTGCACCCAGCTCTTGGAGGTGCGGAAGAGAATGAAAGCGAGGATGCCCACCGCGATCAGCAGAACCCAGGCCATCGCCGAGGCGTAGCCCATCTGATTGTTCGTGAACGCGCGGGTGTAGAGGTAGACGGTGTAGAAGTTGGTGGCGCCCGCGGGCCCCCCGGAGCCTGAGCCGATGATGTAGGCGGATGCGAAAATCTGGAAGGCGCCGATCATCTCCAACAGCAGGTTGAAGAAGATCACCGGCGAGAGCATCGGCAGGGTGACGCTGATGAACTTCCGCCAGGCCTTCGCCCCATCCACCGACGCAGCCTCGTAAAGTTCGGCTGGCACCTGCTTCAGTCCGGCCAGGAAGATGACCATCGGTGCGCCGAACTGCCAGACAGCCAGCAGGATCATCATGGGCATGATCAGTGCTGGCACGCCGACCCAGCCACCCAGGTTGATCCCGAGGAAGCTGAGCCCGCTGTCAACCGGGCCCTCGGCGGAGAACATTGCCCGCCATACGATCGCGATGCTCACCGAGGCGCCGATGAGACTCGGTGCGTAGAACGCCGAGCGGAAGAAACCGGACCCCTTCGACTTGTAGTTCAGCAGCATCGCGACGCCCAGGGCGGCCGCCAGCTTGATCGGTGTCCCCACCAGTACATAGATGAGGGTGATCTGGACCGAGCCCCAGAACACGGTATCGCCGGCCATCCGTTCGAAATTCGCCAGGCCTGACCATTCGGGGGCAGTGAAAAGGTTGTAGTCGGTGAAAGCCAGATAGAGGGAGAACAGCATGGGGCCCAAGGTCAAGGCGAAGAGTCCCACCAGCCAGGGGGCGAGGAAGGCGTACCCGGCGACCGTCTCCGAATTGCCCTTGCGTTTGGGGTGCCCGCCCGCCCGGCGGTTGCCCGCCGGACGGGCGCCGGGTTCGGCGGTTGTGCGGGTGTTTTGTGGCGCTGGCGCCGATCCCGTGGTCATCACACTGCTCCTAGGCTCTACGGTCGGTTCAGCTGCCGAGGGTGACAGCGACCTCGTCGAAGAACTGCTGTGCAGCTTCCTCCGGCGTGATGGCTCCCAGACCGATTGAGGTACCGAGCGTGAGGAAGGTGTTCTCCAGCGCGCCGTAGCCGACGACGGGCGCGGCGGGAGGGTCTCCGATGCGGTCAGCGACGGAGTCGAGGTATTCCTTGACCTCCAGATCCGGCCCTTCGAGGCTTGCCCCTTCCAATGCGGTTTCCGAGGCGGGAACGCCGAGGCTGGCCCCAAAGATTTCGCCGACCTCCGGGCTGTTGATCAGGAACTCGACGAACGCCACTGCAGCTTCGGGGTGCTCGGTGCCCGCGGAAACCGCGTGCAGCATGCTGGGCTTCTGGTACAGGTCCTTGACCGAGGGGTCGCTGGTGGGCGGCGCCAGGATGGTCAGGTCCTCGGCGCCGGTGTCGCCGAGGTAGCCGCCCATGAAGTTGGACCAGGTCATTTCGCTTGCGGTGAGGTTGGACCCGAAGCCTGACTTCGGGGCAACCTCTTCCAGCTGGCGGGCGGGGATGGTGACGTTGTCGCGCAAGCCCTGGGCGCTGCTCCAGAATTCGGCAAGCTCCTCCTGGGTGAAGTTCAGTTCTCCCTCGTCGGTGAACAGCTCACGGCCTTCCTGGCGCATCTGCAGTTCAAGGTTCTGGATGCGGCCGGTGTAGTCGGTGCCGCCGTAGACCTCTCCCCCGGACGCCTCGGTGACGCTGGTCATATACGCGTCGTAGTCCTCCCAGGACGTGCCGCCTTCATATCCGGTAGCACCTGTTTCCTCAAGCACTGCCGGATTCTCGAAGAGGGACCAGGCGTTGTAGCCGGTGGGGACGGCGAGGGTCTGATCCTCGAGCCGACCGGTGGCCATCAGCGTCTCGTCGATGCCATCGGTGGTCAGGCCGTTGCCCTCGTATTCGGTGAGGTCAAGCAGCACGCCGTTCTCGCCGTACTGGCGAAGGTAGCTGTAGTCGAACTGCATGACGTCGGGCAGGCCGCCACCGGCAGCCTCGGTCTGGCGCTTCTCCCAGTACGCAGGGAAGTCCATGAAGGTGCCGTTGACGTCAATGTTCGGGTTCTCATCCTCAAACAGGGCGATGGCTTCCTCGTAGCGGGAGGCACGATCCTCGTTGCCCCACCAGGTGAAGTTGAGGGTGACTTCCTCATTCGGGTCGGGGGTTCCGCCGGCGTCGCCGCCGTTGCCACCGCAGGCGGTCAGCATCAGAACCGCTGCGACCGTGACCGCTACGCCGGACCCGGCGCGTCGTGAAAATTTGTTGAACATCTTTGTCCTCCTGGGAACGGCTCAGATAACTGGTGAAGCTCTTCTGACCCGCTGGTACTATGACTTACATCACGGGGGAAAGCGCTCTCCGATGAGACTAAATTGAATCGTCTCAATTTGCAAGGCTTTGTTCTCAAATACTGTGATCCAAGACCCCTCCGAGACGACAACGAGCTAAGGAAACCGCTAGATGCCGCAGTTTGACCTCCCGCTCAGCGAGCTCCAGCAGTACCTCCCCGCCCGGAGTGAACCCGCGGATTTCGACGCCTTCTGGGAGAAGACCCTGGCCCAGGCCGCGTCCTTCACCCTTGATGCCCGCTTCGAGGAGGTCGACGCCGGATACTCGGAACTGGTGACCGAGGATGTCACCTTCGCCGGCTACGGGGGCCACCCCATCAAGGGGTGGCTGCTCCGGCCACGCTCCGCGACCGGGCCGCTGCCCACCGTGGTGACGTACATCGGATACGGCGGCGGCAGGAGCCTCCTCGGTGAGTGGACCGCCATCCCGAGCGCCGGCGTCGCGCACTTCGTGATGGACCTGCGGGGCCAGGGCGCCGGACACCGGAGTGGCGACACCCCCGACCCCGGCGTGGGTGGGCCGCACTTTGGCGGTCATCTGACGCTAGGTATCGATTCCCCTGAAACCTACTACTACCGCCGGCTGTTCACTGACGCGGTCCGCGCGGTGGAGGCTGCCCAGTCGCACGCCTTCGTGGACCGGGAGCGGGTGCTTATCTCGGGCGGAAGCCAAGGCGGCGCAATCGCGCTGGCCGCAGCCGCCCTGACACCCCTGCGGCTGGAGCACCCTCCGGTCGCCGCGATTGTCGACGTGCCGTTTCTCGCGCATGTTCGCAGGGCCACTGAACTGGTCAATACCGCCCCCTACAGCGAGCTGGTGCGCTACCTCGGGATCCAGCGCGGCCGCGAGGAGGAAGTCTTCGCGACGCTGGCCTATTTTGACGGGGTCAACTTCGCCGCCCGGGCGGGTATCCCGGCACTGTTCTCGGTGGGCCTGCTCGACGACATCTGCCCGCCGTCGTGCGTGTACGCCGCCTACAACCACTACGCGGGGGCAAAGTCGATGAATGTCTTCCCGTACAACGGCCACGAGAACGGCGGACCCGCCCAGGCGGCCGAACACATCAGGTTCCAACGGGACGTCTTCTCCCGCTGAGCCGCCAGGCTCAGCTCCTCACGAGGAGCTGAGCCTGGCCGCCGGCAGGAAAGGGCGGGCTACCCGACCATTCCGAGGATGGTCCGGGCACCGTTATCGAGCACCGCGCGCGCCGGGGCGGAGACGACGTCGGGCTTCTTGGACTGCCCCAGGAACTTCACGAACTTCTCCATTGCCTTGCGCACCTTCGCCAGATCACCCTGTGCGGCCGCACGTTCGGCCTGGGCCAGCGACGATTCCAGTTGCTTCGCCACCGGGCCAGCAACCTCCCCGCTGACGGTCAGGGTCTCGAGGGTGGAGCCGAGGGCGCTGACGATACCGGGGGTCCAGGCCTCAGGGACCGGAACCGCGGCGAAGTCCATATCCGAGGCGAGGTAGTAGCTCGGGTAGGACGGCTGGTTGTAGGTGGTGTTCTGGCGGGCCACCTCGGCCCGGTACTGCGGGTCGTGCATCAGCGTGGAGAGCTTATGCCCGGTTACCTCAGTGCTCAGGTAGACCCGAATTGCTGAACTGTCAGCGGTGCGGACAAACAGTTCCTCGCGCCAGTCCCCGAAGGCATCCGCGACCAGCGAGGGGTTGCCCTTGGTGCCGTTATTGGTACGGGTGCCCTCAGCGGTCAACAGGGTGCCGCGGGTCCAGTCGTCGATAGTGGGAGTGCCGTCGCCGGAGCCATTGACCAGTTGCGTGGTCAGGTCTGCAGCCCATTTGATGCTCATGTTGGTGCCCGGGGTCCGGGGTTCGAGAATGTCGCCGGTCGAGCTGAGCAGCCCCGATGCGTCGGTGCCGCCCGGCATGCTCGACCAGACCTCGATCCCGTCGACGTCGGCACGGACGTCCCCGATCATGCCGCGCCCGGTATCGCGCCCCGAGTAGGCACCGAAGAGCACTTCGCCGGTTGCCGCATCGCGGAGCGCCGATCCGTAGGGGGCATAGGCTCCACCCTCGTGCACGGTGAAGATCTCCAGCCCGGGCCGTTCCGGATCAATATCGGTCACGTGCATCGCATCGCCATGCCCCAGACCAGCTTCAACGCCGGGCGTCGCGCTGCCCTCAGGCATGGTGGCGAATGAGCTGTAGAGCAGGGAACCGTCGTCGTCGATCGTCGCTGAACCGTAGACGATCTCCTGCCGGCCGTCGCCGTCCACGTCAGCCGCGCTCAGCGAGTGGAACCCCTGAGTGTTGAGCGACCCGAACTCCGGGTCGGTGCCGGGGCGGCCGTGCGGGCTGTCGTTGAACGGGTTGCTCATGGGCGCGTGGCCACTGTCCACGTTCCATACGGTTGAGAGATTTTTACCGTCCCAGGTGTAGGCGGCCATTGTGGTGCGGGTGTAGTAGCCGCGGGCAAACACTGCCGACGGACGCTGGCCGTCCAGGTAGGCGACCCCCGCGAGGAAGCGGTCCACCCGGTTGCCGGGCTCGATGCGGCTCATCGCGTAGTCGCCCCACATGAGGCCGTCGTCGCCCCGTCCAGGTTCATAGTCGACGGTTTGCAGTTCCTCGCCGGTGGCGCCATCGAAGACCGAGAGGTACTCGGGGCCGCTCAGGATGAAGCCTTCAAACGCCCGCAGGTTGTTCCGGGCGCTGCGCCCGGGCGCGTACTCGTCAATGAAGTAGTCGGCCAGGTCGCGGGCATTCGTATCCGAAAGCGGGTAGGCGTGGCGTGGGTCGATGCCGAAAGCCTCCTCAAGCGTTGCGGGCCAGTTGCCGGAAACCACCTCCGGGTGTTCGTGCCACTGGGTGAAGAGGTCAACGACATGTTCGTAGTAGTCGACTGCGCTCTTGCGGTAGTCGTCGTCGTTGGCGTAACCGGCGGCAAGGTCGTCTTCCGGCATGGTGATGAAGCGCTCGTCGGTGACGTTGCCGGCGTCGTCGTAGGACAGGGTTTTGGTGCCCGGCGCCGTTTTCATCATCATTTCGGTGCGGCCGTCGCCGTCAAAGTCATAGACCATGAACTGGGTGTAGTGGGCGCCGGAGCGGATGTTGACGCCGAGGTCGATGCGGTGCAGCAGCGTGCCACCCACCGTGTAGGTGTCGATGTAGGTGTTGCCCGTGTAGCCAATCTGGGAGACGTCTTTGGAGTTTGTCGGCTCCCACTTGACCACGTACTCGAACTGTCCGTCGCCGTCTGCGTCGCCGAGACTCATGTCGTTTGCGGCATATGTATAGTTTTCACCCGCCGGGGTGACCCCGTCAGCGGGTTTCTGGAGTGGAATTTCGGCATATCCCTGGGCCCACGGGCTCACGTCCCCACTGCGGGCAAGCTCCACCCCGTCGACGACGGCGGCTACCTGGTAGATGGCGGTATCATCGGTGGCCACGGGGTCGAGGTAATTGGTGCTGTCGGTAACCGTGGCGATCTTCTTGCCGTCGCGGTAGACGGCGAAGTCCGGGCCCGCCTGGCCGGTGGTGGTGGAACCGGTCACCTCGGTGGCCAGGAGACGCCAACTGAGGAACGTGCCCTCGGTGGTGGCAGCGGCGACAAGTCCGCGGTCGAGGTGCTCCAGCTGGATCCCCGGCCGATTCTGGTGGTGGGCTGGTGCGGCGACCGCAGGAAGGACGCCACCTCCAGCGATAAGGGCCAGGCTCAGAGCGAGCGTAGCTGGCACAGGAGTGAGGCGATAGCGAGTGCTCATCTTTGAATCCTTTCAATGGAAAGCGCTTTCACCAACCTAGGGCAGCCTGGATAGACGGTCAAGGGTGGGCGGGATCTTTGAGCGTGAAGCTCCGCCGTGCAGTGACGGGGCGAGGCAGTTCCAGCACCACCGGTCAGTACTGAGGTTGGTCTGCTCCCGCGAAGCACTACATTAGGGCCGGCCGCGTCCCGGTGGCAGCGGGCTGGCCGCCGGAACGTCCCGGTCACACCGCAGTACACCCTCGCTTACCCAGAGGCGTGCCCGGTGAACCGTCGACTCGCGCAGTGCTCCCACCTGCGCCTCGACCGCGTTGCTGCCACCCCAGTGGGGATGCGTGAAGTAGAAGACGACCGCCTCCTTTCCCCGTACGACGACGTCGGCATGCCGTCCCACTTGTCGGTCGCCGGCGTGGAATCCGGGAATGTCGAGAATGCGCCCCTGCGCGGACCATGTGACGCCGTCGTCGGAGCGATAGACGCGCTGGCCACACCACTCGTCCGCGATCAACCACTGCCAGCCGTCGAGCGCGAAGACGTTCGGACCCTCGTGGGGCACGCCCCCGATGACCTGCCCTTCCACCGCGAAGGTGTGCCAGTCCTGGCTGACGGCAGCATGAGTTGTGGATCCGTCAGCTTCGTCCTTGTACCAAAGGCGCACGCGACCATCCGCTGTGGTGGCGACGGCGGCATCGATCACGTACCGGAAACCGAGGGCGAGGAACCCGTGGTGCTCCCAGCACACAAGGTCCGGGCTGGTGAGGTGGGCGATGTGCCGCTCATGTCCCGCCCAGGCCGACGGGACCCCGTGGATCCAGCTGAGATACATGTGGTACCGGTTCCCATCCCACGCGACCTCGGGTGCCCAGTGGGTGTGGCGGCCCGGAGTGTTGGCGGGATCCAGGCCCTCGACCACCCCGCGGTAGCGCCAGGCCGCGCCGTCGTCGGACACAGCCGTGCCAATCCGGCTGCCATGCACCCACTCCACGCCGAGCCCTCGTGCATGCGGGCGCCGCTGGGTATAGAACATCCACCATTGACCGGTGCGCTGGTGCTGAATGACCGTGGGGTCGGTCGGCCCGCCCAGCGGGTCGGCCAATAAAGGTGCGCTCATTGCCGGGACACCTTCTCAGGGGGCCAACTGGTCCTCGAGGTTGAAAACCTCCTCCAGGATCAGGAATCCTTCATCCGGGCGCCCCTCGAGTTCAATAAAGAAATCGCTCATCTGGGCCTGCCAGCGGCCGTTGACGTCAGTGGCGGCCATGGCGCGCTGGGCCGCGGCGAAGTCGTCAGCTTCCACGTAACCGATCAGCAGTCCATCCTGCCGCAGGAAGAGCGAATAGTTGTTCCACCCCGAATCCTTGAGAGCGTGCAGCATGTCGGGCCACACGGCGGCGTGACGCTCCCGGTACTCCTCCAGCCGGTCGGGCTTCACCTGCAGTTGGAAACAGACGCGTTCCATGGCGCTCCTCCTCGAGTGGGGTGAATCGTTTCAGACAGATGCTATCACTGACGACGGCGAGCGGGGAGGCCTAGAGCGTGCTCCCCCGGCTGACAAGTTCTGGCTGGAAGATGACCTGCCGGCTCTCTGGCGAGAGCCCCTCGATTGCCTCAAGCAGCAGTTCGACGGCGGTGCGTCCCATCAGTTCGGTCGGTCGCCGCACCGTGGACAGGGGCACCACCGTGGACTGGGCGAAATCAATGTCGTCATAGCCGATCAGTGCAAGATCCTCGGGGATCCGCAGACCGCGGATCAGAAGTACTGCCTGCATGACGCCGATGGCCAGCAGGTCGTTGGCGCAGAAGATGCCATCTGGAAGTCCGTCCCGGCCCCGCTCGGCGAGCAGTTCGCCGGAGGCGCGTCCGGCGAGGACGGTCATAGCGGTGGCTTCGACCACCTCCAGCTGGGCATCGGGAACCTCGGCCACCGCCTGCTGCGCACCTTTGAGCCGGTCGGCGACCTGCTGGATGTCGGTCGAGGCGCCGACAAAAGCGATCCGCCGTCGTCCTCGGGACAGCATGTGCTGCACGGCCATATACCCACCGGCAACGTCGTCAACTGATACCGAGCTCACCCGGCCCTGTGGGTCCACCCGGTCCACAAGGACCACCGGGACACCGTGGGCACTCAATTGCTCCAGTCGTGAATCGATGTTGCCAACGGGAGAGATCAGGACGCCCTTGACGCGCTGCTGCTCGAACACGTCGAGGTAGCGGCCCTCCCGGCCAACGTCGTGTGCGCTGTCCCCCAGTAGCACTGTGCTGTCCGATTCCGCTGCGCGGTCTTCCGCGGCGCGAGCCAGCGCCGAGAAGAATGGGTTGCTCACATCCAGGACGATCAGGCCAATAGTACGGCTGAGGCCTGCCCGCAACTGGCGGGCCGCGTCGTTGCGCACGAAGCCGAGCTCGGAGATCACTGCCAAGACCCGTTCACGGGTCTTTTCGGCGACGCGGTCAGGATTGTTGAGCACGTTGGAGACAGTCCCCACAGCCACCTGCGCCTGGTCGGCGACGTCCTTGATACTGACCATTCGGCTTTACCTCGCTTCGCGGAACTACTGGACGGGGAGTGCGGCATCCTGCCGTGCAGCCTGCGAAAGATTGCTTGACACCGTCTCAGTGCCAAGGATACCTTTGAAACGTACCAATGAATCGATTCAATGTATGGTTCGCTTTATGACATTCGATCGCCTCCCGCGGCGGACGGCCCGATGAGTCGGTGCATAACAACTAAAGGCGCGCGCCGGCCCGGGCCAGCAGCGATAGATGTGGAGAAGCAATGGTTGACCTGAGCCGAATATCGGCCACGCTGGAACAGCTCGCCATCGAGGTGCCCTCCTGGGCTTACGGGAACTCCGGAACCCGCTTCAAGGTCTTCCAGACGGCCGGGACACCGCGCACCGTGCAGGAGAAGATTGCCGACGCGGCGAAGGTCAACGAACTGACCGGGCTCGCGCCGTCGGTTGCCCTCCACATCCCGTGGGACAAGGTGGAGGATTACGCGGAGCTGTCCGGGTTCGCGTCCGACCACGGCATCAGGCTCGGCACGATCAACAGCAACACCTTCCAGGACGACCTCTACAAGTTCGGTTCGCTCACCCACAGTGACCCGGCAGTGCGCCGCAAAGCGATCGACCACATGTACGAGTGCATCGACGTCATGAACGTCACCGGCTCGCGGGATCTGAAAATCTGGCTGGCCGACGGCACCAACTACCCCGGGCAGGGCGATATGCGCTCGCGTCAGGACTGGCTTCATGAATCCCTGCAGCAGGTCTACTCCCGGCTCGGGGCAGCTCAGCGGATGGTGCTTGAATACAAGTTCTTCGAGCCGGCCTTCTATCACACCGACGTTCCTGACTGGGGTACCTCGTACGCCCACACGCTTGCCCTCGGAGAGAAGGCCCTGGTCTGCCTCGACACCGGACACCACGCTCCGGGCACCAACATCGAGTTCATCGTCGCGCAGCTCATCCGCCTTGGAAAGCTGGGCTCCTTCGACTTCAATTCCCGTTTCTACGCCGACGACGACCTCATTGTCGGGGCAGCAGATCCGTTCCAGCTGTTCCGCATCATGTATGAGGTGGCCCGGGGTGGCGCACTCGACCCGGCCAGCAATGTGGCCCTGATGCTGGACCAGTGCCACAACCTTGAAGAGAAGATCCCCGGGCAGATCCGGTCGGTGCTGAATGTCCAGGAAATGGCCGCCCGCGCCCTCCTCGTCGATCGCACGGCACTCACCGCAGCCCAGGAAGCAGGCGACGTCCTCGGAGCCAACGCACTCTTCATGGATGCCTTCTACACCGATGTGCGGCCGGCACTCGCCGCGTGGCGTGAATCGCGCGGTCTTCCCGCGGACCCGCTGGCCGCCTACGCTGCCAGCGGATATCAGGAGAAAATCAACGCAGACCGCGAGGGCGGGCAGCAGGCAGGATGGGGCGCGTGACAGTGAACAGCTCAACGATGTCAACGGTGGAGGACCTGATTGCCCGGTCCAACCGGCTCGGCGCGGACAAGCGGAACACCAACTACGCAGGCGGCAACACCTCGGCGAAAGGCGTCGGCACTGATCCGGTGACATGCGAGAACGTGGAGTTGCTCTGGGTGAAGGGCTCCGGCGGTGACCTCGGAACGCTCACCGAACAGGGACTGGCGGTACTTCGCCTGGACCGGCTGCGTGCCCTGACCGCCGTGTATCCCGGCGTTGACCGGGAGGACGAAATGGTCGCGGCCTTCGACTACACCCTGCATGGAAAGGGCGGCGCAGCACCGTCGATCGACACGGCGATGCACGGCCTGGTCGATGCCGCCCACGTTGACCACCTGCACCCGGACTCCGGCATCGCTATCGCCACGGCCGTTGACGGCGAAGCGCTGACCGCTAAGATCTTTGGCGACAAGGTGCTCTGGGTACCCTGGCGCCGCCCCGGGTTCCAGCTGGGACTGGATATCGCGGCGATCAAGGCCGCCAACCCGCAGGCAGTCGGCACCATTCTCGGCGGTCACGGAATCACAGCCTGGGGCGAGACCTCCGGGGAGGCCGAACGCAACTCGCTGTGGATTATCGAGACCGCTGAACGCTACCTGGCGGAGAACTCGCGGCCGCAGCCGTTCGGCGCTCCACTGCCAGGCTATTCGGCCCTACCGGTGGACCAACGCCGCGCGAAGGCAGCCGCGCTGGCACCTGTCATTCGGGGCCTGGCTTCGACTGACAAGCCCCAACTCGGGCATTTCTGCGACGACGCCGCCGTCCTGCACTTCCTTGAGAGTGCCGAACACCCGCGGCTGGCGGGGTTGGGGACGTCCTGCCCCGACCACTTCCTGCGCACCAAGGTCAAACCCCTGGTCCTGGACCTCCCGGCCGATGCGCCCGTCGAGGATGCCGTCGCCCGGCTGAAGGAACTGCACCAGGCCTACCGGTCCGACTACCAGGACTACTACGACCGGCATGCGACAGCGGCGTCCCCCGCCATCCGGGGGGCGGACCCGGCGGTGGTGCTGGTTCCCGGCGTTGGCATGTTCAGCTTCGGTGCAACCAAGCAGAACGCCCGGGTCGCGGGTGAGTTCTACCTGAACGCCATCAACGTGATGCGGGGAGCGGAAGGTATTTCCACCTATTCCCCCATCGACGAGTCGGAGAAGTTCCGGATCGAGTACTGGGCGCTGGAGGAAGCGAAGCTTGCGCGTCTGCCCAAACCCAAGTCGCACGCCGGCCGGATCGCCCTGGTGACCGGGGCGGCGTCGGGCATCGGCAAGGCCATCGCCACCCGGCTGGCCGCGGAAGGCGCCTGCGTGGTGATCGCCGACCTGCACCTTGACAGCGCCCAGCAGGTCGCCGCAGAGCTCGGCGGCACCGACGTCGCAGTCGGCGTCCGGGCGGACGTCACCGATCCCGTCCAGGTGCGGCAGGCGATCGACGCCGCGGCGCTCGCCTTCGGCGGGCTGGACCTGGTGGTCAATAACGCCGGACTGTCGATTTCCAAGCCCCTGCTCGAAACCACCGAACAGGACTGGGACCTGCAGCACAACGTCATGGCCAAGGGGTCCTTCCTGGTGTCCCAGGCGGCAGCGAAGGTGCTCATCGACCAGGAGATGGGTGGGGACATCATCTACATCTCCTCGAAAAACTCGGTTTTCGCCGGCCCCAATAACATCGCCTATTCCGCCACAAAAGCGGACCAGGCGCACCAGGTGAGGCTGCTCGCCGCCGACCTCGGCGGGTACGGGGTCCGCGTCAACGGGATCAACCCCGATGGAGTGGTCCGCGGTTCGGGGATTTTCGCCGGCGGGTGGGGCGCAAAGCGTGCTGCGGTCTACGGGGTCGACGAGGACAAACTCGGCGAGTACTACGCCCAGCGCACCCTGCTCAAGCGGGAGGTACTCCCAGAGAACGTGGCCAGCGCCGTCGCCGTCCTTACCTCCGACGCGCTGTCCCACACCACTGGGCTGCACATCCCCGTGGATGCGGGTGTTGCCGCGGCCTTCCTCCGATGATCGACGACGCCCGGCCGGTGTTTGTCGCCGTCGACATCGGCGCCTCCTCGGGCCGGGTCATCCTGGGCCAGGTCGGGACAGACGGGCCGCGGCTGCAACTGGTGCACCGGTTTCCCAACGGTGCGGTCGAGGTCGATGGCACGCTGCGCTGGGACGTCCACTCCCTCTTTGAGCAGGTGCTTGCCGGGCTGACGCTGGCGTCGGGCGCACTGGAGCCCGGGGAACGGATCGCGAGCATCGGCGTTGACACCTGGGCGGTGGACTACGGACTGATTGACGACGACGGCGCCCTCGCCACCCTGCCGTACAGCCACCGGGACGGGCGCGGCGAGACTGCAGTCGCGGCGGTGCACCAGCTCATGGATTTCGATCGCCTGTACAGCACCACCGGCGTGCAGTTCCTTCCGTTCAACACGCTCTACCAACTGGCGTCCGAGGCCTCCCTTGAAGGGGTACAGGCGCTCCTGATCCCGGACCTGCTCTGCTTCTGGCTGACCGGCCGGCGGGCCAGCGAGGCGACCAATGCCTCCACCACGGGGCTCACGGACGCGCGCACCGGCGGCTGGGATCCCGGGATCCTTGCCCGGCTCGGGATTCCCGCAAGTCTTTTTCCGGCTCAGATCGAGCCGGGTCAAACGCTGGGGATGCTGCTGCCCGGG
Source organism: Arthrobacter sp. 147(2020) (assembly GCF_013116715.1). Lineage (NCBI taxonomy): Bacteria > Bacillati > Actinomycetota > Actinomycetes > Micrococcales > Micrococcaceae > Arthrobacter > Arthrobacter sp. 147(2020). The sequence goes on along the minus strand of NZ_JABFOM010000018.1, from coordinate 45,322 downwards.
ATTTCCCGTCAGACCGGGTTGCCGCCGAACACAGCTGTCGTTGCGGTGGGTTCGCATGACACGGCATCAGCGGTTGCCGCCGTCCCCGCCCTGGCTGAGGGGTTTGCCTACATTTCGTCGGGCACCTGGTCGCTGGTCGGCGTCGAGCTGGCCCAGCCGGTGCTCTCCCCCGCGAGCCGCACCGCCAACTTCACCAATGAACGCGGCATCGACGGGACAGTGAGGTACTTGCGGAATGTCGGCGGGCTGTGGCTGCTCCAGGAGTGCCTGCGCTCCTGGACCGACGCCGGAGATTCCCACGACCTGGCAGCGCTGTTGGCAGAGGCGGCGTCCCTGCCTGCCGGGGGCCCACTGATCGATGCCGACTCGCCGGAGTTCATCCCGCCCGGGAACATGCCGCGGCGGATCCGGGACGCAGCCCACCGTGCCGGGGGTGTGGCACCTGCTGGACCGGCCGGCGTCGTGCGGTGCATTCTCGAGAGCCTCGCCGCCGCCTATGCGCGGACCGTGCGGCAGGCTGTCGACCTATCCGGGACCGAAGTGGACGTGGTGCACATAGTGGGAGGCGGTTCCCAGAACACCCTGCTGTGCCAGCTCACCGCCGACGCGACCGGGCTGCCGGTCGTGGCCGGCCCGGTCGAAGCCACGGCACTGGGCAATGTCATGGTGCAGGCGCGGGCGGCCGGCCTGCTGGGGGAGACCGCCTCGCTCGCCGACATCCGGGCTGCCGTGGCCCGGACCGCCGACACCACCCGGTACACGCCGTATGGGGAGGGTGGAGTGCAGGACGCCGTCACCGAACCGGCTCGACGACGGCACCTTCTGCCGGAACTCCGCTCTCCCTAAGGAGGGCCCGGCTGGCTCCGCGCGGCCACTCGCGGAACCGTTCAAAGGCGAGGGGAATGCCATGCGCTGTGGCGAGGTCCAGGCTATCCATGACCTGGAGGTGCACGTGCGGTTGTGTCGAGTTGCCCGAGTTGCCGCACTCCCCGAGGAACTGGCCAGCGGCCACCGTGTCACCGACTGTCACGTTCAGCGAGCCCTTCCGGAGATGGACGAGGGCGACGTACTCGGCGGGGCCAGCGGCAATCACCACGTAGTTACCGGCAATTGACGCCACCCCCTCCCGCAGCCGGGCGGCCTGGCCCAGCGCATAGGACACCAGGGTGAACTGCGACCGGCGCGCCTCATGGTCGGGTTCGCCGTCGTGCACTCGAACGACCATTCCCGCCAGCGGCGCCAGGATCGGACGCCCGAAGGCAAAGAACCGGTCGACCGGTTCGGTGGAGAAGGCCGTCCGCCAGTCGTTTCGAATTGACGTACGCCGACGGTCATCCACCCCCACGAAGTCAATGGCATACCGACCGCCCAGCAGATCCGTTCCGTGGCTCGGCACGCGTCGGGCCGGGCTGTTCTCGGTCAGCCACCGACCCTCGAAGGGCAACGCCAAGGTGAATGGTTCATGCACTGTGCCGACCATTTGCTCATTCTAGGACTGCTACGCAGGAAACGGCCCGGGGGGCAGGAATCGCCGATTGCAACCGGCGGGTCTGTTCCTCAGGGCCGTTTCTGGACGGGTAGCTAGCGCCCTCTAGGGTCGCCACTCCTGGATGATCCGCGGGCTCGCGTGGATGCACATCATGGACAGGGTGACATCGCCGTTGTTGGTGAACCCGTGCCAGGTGTCAGGCGGCACCACGATGGTCTGGTCCGTGAGACCGTCCTGGGACTGATCATCCACCAGGAACGTCGCTGCTCCGGAGAGGACCACCCACGTCTCGGAGTAGGGATGACGATGCTGGGCGACGCCCTGTCCCGGCTCGAACTGGACCCGGAAGAACGAAACACCGGATCCGTAGGACTCGCCTTCGAAGCGGATGGTCTTGCTGCCGTCCAACCTCAACTGCCCGGCGTCGACGACCCTGGCCGTGCCCGGCAGGGGCTGGGCAACCCGTCTCATCGTGCGGCCTCACGCGTCCGACGGTTGCGAGTACTTCTGCTGAACGGCGTCCCAGTCACCGGCGGCGGCAATGGGGTCCATCCACATGACCTCCCACTCGTGCCCGTCCGGGTCGGCGAAGGACCGCGAGCGCATGAAACCGTGATCCTGGGTCATGCCCTCGGTGGCCCCCGCGTCCACCGCCCTGGCGAGGAGGGAGTCAATGTCTTCCGGTGCCTCGACACTGAGCGCGTGAATTGCTGCCGTGGTGGAGGTGGTGTCGGCGATCTCCTTGGAGGTGAACTGCCGGAAGTGGTCGTGGCTGAGGACCATGAGGTGGATGGTCTCGCTCACCACGATCGCTGCGGCATTATCGTCGGAGAAGTCAGGGTTAAGCGTCCAGCCAAGGCTGGTGTAGAACGCCTTGGACGCCTCGACGTTCGTCACGGGCAGATTGATGAAGAGTTGGTGCGACATCTGGGCTCCTGGGGTTTCCTGTGATGGGTGAACTTCGGTGCCGCTAGCCTCCAGAACTGATCATCGTTGCGGCTAGTCTTTCGATGTGGATCGAAACGTAGTGACGTTCAGGTTGGGCGCCGACGACATCGGGCTCCTCCGCTTTGGTGTTTCGCCGGGGATAGAACTGGCCCACGCGGTCCGGGCCCTGCAATCGACGGGGAGCAGGCCGCTGCAGTGGGGGTGGTTCCGGAACATCCAGGCTTCAATCCCTGCTGACGCCTTCGCCATCCTGCGACTGGTCATTCCCCCGTCCGGCTACTTCCCAGATTTCCTCACCGGCCCCATTACCGCCGACACCTCCCCCGAGGAGGAACTCGATAACCTCCGCCGGACGGCCCCGGAAGTAGTCCAGGTTCATCTGGGCAAGCTCCTCACACTGGCCACGGGACAACGCCACGCAACAATCACTGCACTCGTCAGCAACCCGGCCAAAGCCCAGGCCCGGATCGCCGAGGCGTGGGAGGAAATGTGGTCCGCGGTCGTGGCTCCCCACTGGGAACAACTCCGCAGGATCCTACACGCGGACATCGCCCACCGGTCCCGCAGCATTGTCGATGCAGGAACAACAACAATGATCGGTTCACTCCACGAACGGGTGAGCTGGGACGGCAGTAACGTCAACGTTCGGATGCATAGTTGGAGCGAAGTAGTGCCCTGTGAAGGCAGTGGAATGCTGCTGGTCCCCACAGTCATCGGCAGTCCCTGGTGTTCAGTCCTCACCGAAAAGCCAGTGCAACCTACCCTCTTCTACCCGGCCCACGGCGTGACCAACACCTGGTATCAGGTGGGGCACACGGCCGAAAAGGCGCTTTCAGCACTTCTCGGCGAGGGACGCGCACGCGTGCTCCTCAGCCTTACCGGCCCCCGGTCCACCACCGAGACGGCCGCCCTCTGCAATCTCGCACTCTCGACCGCATCCCACCATCTCACCCTGCTCCGCGACGCCGGTCTGATTGCCAGTGCCCGGCAGGGGAGCCAGGTACTTCACTCACGGACGCTACTCGGCGATTCCCTCACCGGGTAGCGCCCCACACGGTCGGCATCCAGAGCTGGCATCGGGCGCCGAAACGCACCGAGCCCCTCACCCGTCACAGTGCGAGCTTGAATCCTTCATGAGACGCGGTGAAGCCGAGCCGTGCATAGAATCTGTGCGCATCAGCCCTGGACTTGTCGGTGGTGAGCTGGACCAGGGAGCATTCCCGCCGTTCCGCTTCCTCGATCGCCCAGTTGATCATGGCTGCCCCGAGCCCGGCGGACCGGTAGCCCCCTGCCACCCGCACCGCCTCGATTTGGGCGCGTAATGCTCCACGTCGCGCCAAACCGGGCAGAACGCTGAACTGCAGGGTTCCGACGACGACGCCGTCAACGGTTGCCACCACCAGCTGATGCGCCGGATCCGCGTCGATCGATGCGAAGGCAGTCAGGTAGGGCTCAAGCGACTCGCCACCGTCAATTCGGTCACGGGTGCGCCCCAGCCGGTCGTCCGCGAGCAGTGCCACGATCGGGTACACATCCTCGGTGACGGCCGGTCTGAGTTCGGCAGTCAGCCCATTTGAAAGGTCAATTGTTTTCAACTGTGCCACCGCCCCAACTTACTCTCCGATCTCCGGCGCGAGGCGGATGCCCTCGTGGCGAACTTGTCAGCGCCCCACCCCCGACATAGCATCCAGTAATGGATGCCGTTGAATACACTCCGCGCCGCGATCAGTTGGTCTACACCTTCGGTGGCGCCGCGCCGGTGATGACCGTCCAGCCCGGGACGGTGCTGAAACTTTGGTCTGAAGACGCCTTTAATCATGCGCTGACCAGCGTCGATGATCTGTCCAGCGAGAAGGTCGACCTGCGGTTCGTGAACCCCCAGACCGGGCCGTTCTACGTGGCAGGCGCTGAGCCCGGAGACACGCTGGCCATCCACATCGTGGATCTGACGCCAGCCCGTTCCTGGGGTGCGTCCGCCACCATCCCCTTCTTCGGCGGTTTGACCAGCACCGACCGGACCGCGTTCCTCCAGGAACCGTTGCCGGACACCACCTGGATCTATCACGTGGATACGGCCCGGCAGATGGTCGGTTTCCAGGCGCGACACACAGACTTCGAGGTAGCCCTGCCACTCGAACCGATGCTTGGCACCATCGGCGTGGCGCCCCCCGGGGGTGAGGTGCGCTCATCACTGGTGCCCGAACGGTTCGGCGGGAACATGGACTCTCCCGAGGTCAAAGCGGGAACCACCGTCTACCTCGGCGTGAACGTCGAAGGCGCGCTGTTCTCGATTGGAGATGGGCACTACCGGCAGGGCGAAGGCGAGGCCTGCGGCACAGCCGTCGAAGGCGCCATGAACTCGACCATCATCGTCGAATTGATCAAGGGCGGAGCGCCCGCCTGGCCGAGGCTCGAGAGCGACAGCCACTGGATGGCTGTCGGTTCCTCCCGGCCCATGGAGGATTCCTGGCGGATCGGCCAGGTCGAAATGGTGCGATGGTTCGAGGAACTCTTCGGACTCCACCAAATGGACGCCTACCAACTCCTGACCCAGACTGCGTTGGCACCTATCGCCAACGCTGTGGACGCCAACTACAGCGTGGTCATCAAGGCGGCCAAGAACCTCTTCCCCCGGGCACATGCCTTTGACGGAATACATGACGAGCTGCGACGACGCAGCCAGAACCTCTAGGAGAAACCGATGGACCTACAACTCGGCGGACTGACAGCACTGGTGACCGGCGGGACCAAGGGAATTGGGCGTGCCATCGTTGACTCCTTCGCAGCCGAGGGCGCCAATGTCGCGTTCTGCGCCCGGAATGCCGCGGAGATCACAGCGACCGAGGAAGCCCTGTCAGGAAGCGCCGGGCGGATCGTCGGTACCGCAATGGATATGGGCGATGCGGACGCTGTCGCAGCCTGGGTAGCAGACGCCGCATCGACCTTCGGCGGGATCGACATGGTGGTGAGCAATGTCAGCGCCCTGGCCATACCCGACACCGACGAGAACTGGGAAGCCTCGCTTCGGGTCGACCTGATGGGAACTGTCCGGCTGGTGAAGGCCGCACTGCCCCACCTGGTACAGAGCAACGCGGCGTCAATAATCGCAATCTCGAGCGTCTCTGGCCGTGAAGTGGATTTTGCCTCCGGTCCCTATGGGACGGTCAAGTCCGCCCTCATCGCCTACATGGCGGGACTCGCCTTCCAGCTGGCGGACCAGGGAATTCGCGCTAACACGGTCTCCCCCGGCAACACTTTCCACGAGGGCGGGGTGTGGCAAAGCATCGAAGAGGGCAACCCCGACCTGTTCAACATGGCGATGGGGTTGAACCCGACGCACCGGATGGGCACACCGCAGGAGGTCGCCGATACGGTGGTCTTCGTCTCCAGCCCACGGTCCAGTCGAACCACCGGCGCCAACATTCTGGTGGACGGTGGACTGTCGCGGGGGATTCAGTTCTGAAGCTGGGGAAATTCCCCACTCCATGAAGTGGATCCGGTGTTTTGATAACCACCGATATTCAATTGTTCTCGGGGCTTCAATTCTGTTTGGCTGCACCCTCCGCAGCTTTTGGTCAGAGCAACGGCCACCATGGCGGCAGTTACATCCGGCCGAACCGCGCGCGGATAACCGCAAAGATCCCGTAGCAGATCAGGCCAGCAGCGATGGCCACCAGCACTGCATCGCCAAACGGGTGGTCCTGCAGCGCCTTCAGGCTGCCGTCCAGCCCCGTGGACTCCGACGGCCGGTTGGTGACGGCAGCGACAACGAACAGCAGGCCGACCAGGAGCAGCGCTGCCCCCTTCGCCACATGGCCCACGACCCCCAGCGCGTCGATTACCGCTCCACGACGTGAGTCTTCGAAGTGCTGCAGCTCTGGCCTGAAAGTCCTGCGCAGTCCTTTGACCACAAAGTACCCTCCGATCCCCAACAGCGTTCCACCCACCACCAGCACGGCGACGAGTCCGAGGGGGTGCGCCATCATGGTCTGGGTGAAATCCCTGGTGAACTCGCTCGAGTCGGGTCCGTCCCCCATGGCGAACCTTCCCATCGTCACCGCCATGACACCGTAGGTGACCGCCAGGGACCCCGACGAAATGGCTTTCTCCAGCCGCTTCCCCACGGCATTCCGGCGGTACCGGAGGGTGGCTTCACTGAGCTGCCACAGGGCAAGTCCCGCGCAGCCGACCGCGCAAGCCCACATGGTCCAGGGCCCGACGGTCCCTGAGGCCAGCTGTTCCAGGGCTCCGGTGGGTTCGGCCTGGCCGGTTCCCCCGAATGCCACCTGCAGTGCGATGACACCGATGAGGATGTGAACCACCGCCAGCACCGCGAACCCAAACCGGGCGAGGACGTCCAGTGCCACCCCGTCGGTGATCTTCTCGGCGGTATCCGCGATCCCGGACCCAGTGCTTTCCTCAGCTGCCACGCGTTCTCCCCCAGTTTCCAGTCGCTCCACCCTATCCGCGTCAGTGAGTGGCACGGAAAACGTCGGGGCTGCTGGCGGGCAGCCCCGACGTGTGTGCAACCGCCGTCCGGTTAGAGCACCAGGTCCGCGTAAACCCGCAGTGAGTCCCGCACAAACTCGGCGCCCTTCTGACCGCCGTAGTTCTTCGCGAAGCGGGGGTCGGCGACATACATGTCACCGAGGCCCAGCACATACTCCTTCGACAACTGCTCACCTGAACGGGGGACGCCAGGGGCCTGCGAGAGCCATTCAATATGCCGCGCGGCCAGGCTCTGCGCTGTGCCACTGTCAGGGGTGATGCCATCTGCGGCAGCCTGAGTCCACTCAGCCCCAAGTTCAGCCGCCTGCCGCCGGAACACTGCCTTCTCGGCGTCGGTCTTGGACCGCCACCAGGCGTCACCCTGGGCGTACGCGTCCTTACCCCAGCGCTCTTCGACCTCGTCCTTGTACTGCGTGTGATCAAATCCGTTAAACATGTTCTCTGCCACGAGTTCCTCGCCCTCTTCCAATCGATTTACTGTGTATTCGACCGACGCAATCTGCAACGCCAGCCTGTCCCGTTCCTGGCGCAGCCAGTCGAGGTGACGGTGCAGCGATTCAACTGGTTCCGCCGCGCCCGCGAGGACTTCTGCAATGGCGGGAAGGCCCAGGCCCAGTTCGCGAAGCATGAGGATGCGTTGCAGACGGACGAGCGTGGCGTCGTCGTAATAGCGGTACCCGTTGGCGCCGATCCGCGACGGCAGCAGCAGACCCAGGTCACCGTAATGCCTGAGTGTCCTGCTGGTGGTGCCTGCCAACCGGGCAATTTCCTGGATGGGCCAGTCCATCCCGCCTCCTCCCGTTCGGTGTGGTGTCAACGCTAATAGTTGACGCTACGTCAAGGTCAAGACGGTCGGGGGGCATCTCCGCCGACCCCCTTCCGGGCAGTGAATGAGCGATGCTACAGTTCGATGACGAAGCCAACGGCGGGCGTCCTGCACGGGAGCGCTATCAACCAGGTGGACCTGCACATCGACCAACCCGCAGCTCTCTGGAACCGCCCCCGTAGAAATCCCGGCCGGGCGAGTGACGACAGTTGCCCACCACGGGAGAGTTACTTTGAGTACCAACGACGACGAGCGTTTCCTGACCGCCGCGATTTCGCTGGCCGTTGACAATGTCACCAACGACGGCGGCCCCTTCGGAGCGGTGATCGTTACCGGTGACGGACAGGCCTTCGACGGGGTCAACCGGGTCACGGCGAACAACGACCCGACCGCCCACGCCGAGGTAATGGCCATCCGGAACGCGTGCACGGCGCTGGGAACCTTCGACCTGTCAGGCAGCACCCTCTACACCAGCTGTGAGCCCTGCCCCATGTGCCTGTCGGCGGCACTCTGGGCACGGGTGGAGACCGTTGTCTACGCTGCGGACCGATTCGATGCGGAGCAAGCCGGCTTCGATGACGCAGTTTTCTACAACTTCTTCACCACCCCTGTGGAGGAACGATCAATGCCAGTCCGGCATTTCGTTCCGGCAGCGGGATCATCGATTCCCGCGACAGCACCGTTCGATGCGTGGCGCAGCCTCGCCGCGCGGGTGGACTACTGACCCGTCCGACGACTGTCAGGACCGGATGGAGAGGCGGACGGTCATCACGTCGCCTTCGGCAAGCCCCTCAGCCTTCCTCACCGCCGCCTTGACCGGGACAACGTAGCTTTCATCCTGCGGGAAGAGCGACGTCGGCCAGGTGCTGCCGCCGATCCCGGCGTCGACCGGGATCATCCCCCACCCGTAGCTCACGATGCCGGATTGCTCCCGCAGCAGCTGGCATTCGTCCGGCGGCACCGTGACAAAGTACCAGGGTGCGGGGCCTTTCCAATGCCACAGCGTTCCCTCGAATTCGAGTTCCATCCCGAGCCTCCCTGCCCGACCGTCCGTCGTCGGCTGCGACCACTTTATCGGGGTGGGTGAGTCCCTGGGAGGCCGCTCTCCGGTCGAAGGGGGGCGTCCTGGGACGGATGACTCTGGATCCCCGCCGGGCGGGCCAGCAGTTCAATCGCCAGAACCGTGATGCCCACCAAGGCCACCGCCCAGACAGCGACGGTGACGGTAGGCTCCGGCCAGAGGACCAGGACGGCCAGGGCCACCACGACGACGACTCCCTCCGCTGCCCGACGGTAGCGGGCCAGCCAGTGCTGCCAGCGCGCTGGTTGGCCTGCGCCCGTCCGGCCAATGCCAAGGTCGGCGAACCGGGCGAGCCCGCCGCGGAACCGTTGCGCCGCGGGAGATCGGCCGGCAAGGAACATGACGAGCACCACCACCAGCGCCCCAGCAAAGATGACCCGGATACTGGTCTGCAACGGGGAGAGCAGAATATCAATCAACCGCTCCGCCGCGCCCGGAGTCTGCCCACCGGATTCAATGGCGTTCAGATAGTAGGCCCGACCCAGTGCGAGCCCGAGTGCGAGGACCGCCATCACCACGGTGATGGCGAAACCCAGTGCGCCCACCGCTCGCCGCCGCGATCCCGGGGGAGCCACTCTGACGGCGCCGACGGCTAGGGCAAGAACGAGAAACGCAAGGATGAGGGCACCCCGATCCAGGACAGCAATGGCCCGGCCCGCCCGCGCCAGTTCGGGTGACTGGAAAATGGTGACTTCCGCATCGATCTCCGGAATTCTCGATGCTATCGCCACCCCCTCCTGCATCAGGCGATCCTTGACCCGCGAAATGATGTCGCCGGTGGAAATGGTCACAGCACCACTGTCATCAACCCCGATGACACCGACGGGTTGACCGGTGAGCACTCCGACAAGTCGCTGGTGAGCCTCCCGGTTGGCAGTAATCCACAGTTCCTCGAACTCGGGGGTGGTCACCAGCCAGGAAGCAGCGGCGTCAATCCGGTCGTGAGCCTGGTCGGCGATGACCGGCGCCAGTCCTTCGACCAGCGGTTCCGCCCGGGGCGCTTGATCAGTCAGACCGGTCAACGCGTCCAACGCCAATTGTTCGACGTCAACCGCCGCGGCGATCCGGTTGGTGACCTGCTCAGCGATCGCTGCCTGAAGCACCGGGTCGGCTGCGAGCGGCGCGACGGTCTCCACATAGCGATCCGTGTTCAGGACCTCGGCGCGGAGAAACAGTGCCGGCACTGCCACCAGCATCAGGGCGCCAGTCGCCACGACCATCACGATCGAGGTGACCCACCGCTTCGATGCCATCATCGGAACCCGTCAGGCCAGCAATCTGGACTTGGCAGCGGCAAACTCCTCAGGGGTCAACACGCCGCTGCTATGCAGCTGGGCGAGCCTCGCCAGCTGGTCAGCCAATTGGTCAGCGCCCGCATGCGGGCGGGGCGGGCCCGTCGCTGCAGCGGATTCCCGCGACCGGTCGTGCGCCCGACGGCTGGCTTCCGCCGTCGGGCCCTGCGCCTGCCCCGTCACTGACGGATCAGCCGTTGGCACGACGGCCCCGAGGAGTCCTGGTCTGCCCTGCCTACCGAATGGCATTGTCTGCCACCTCTCATCAGCCGTGAAGCCACCCACGCGTCAGCTCGCCGCCACACCGTCAGCCTGGAATGCTTCAACGACGGTTTCGTGTGGAATGCGGACATGCAGGACCGTCGCCCCTCCCGAATTCCGGACATCCTCCGTCAGGCGCCGCGCCCACCGGTGCTCAAGCGTGACCAGGACCGCCGACTCGTTCGCCCCCACCGACTCAGCAGCGACAGCGATGTCCGTTTCGCTCAACAGGGTGATTGGTCGAGGGTCTACCACCAGCCGGGACCAAGCATCCGGCAGGTCGTCGCCCAGATCACGAACACTGAGGATTCCCTGCGGATCCCGGGCCAGGGTCACCACATCCAGGAGGGCCACCGCGCCGGACTCGACGGCCTCGTTCAGGGAATAGGCGACACTCTGGTCAATCTCGGGGCTCGGGAAGGTGCAGATAAGTACTTCGACTGGGCCGACTCGCATCAGGGTTCCCTCTCCACGGCCACACTGGATTCGATCCCATTTTCCTTATCTTTAGGGGCTGGCTAAATCACCCGGTATGGGTGATCTGCTCAGATTAGTTGTGCGGGCACAGTTATTTCAGGATCGGAAATTCCGGTTGGGCAACGAGTTTATTGAAAAAACGCTCTTGTGCTTGGCGCAAGGAACTCCCACGATTGATATCAACGGACGGGTTCTGCTGCAGGGGACGCGTTAGACCGCCCGCGAGGTCGTCGTGTAAGGACTGGGAAATCCATGGTCACATATGGAGCAGTTGCAGCAGCGAAAGTCAGGGTGCCCGGCCGGGACCGGTTTGCGCTTCACCGGCCCCGATTGGAGCGGGATCTGGATCCACTGCTGCAAGGAGATGCCCGTGCGGCACTGCTGACCGCCGGGACTGGATTCGGCAAGACCACCCTTGCTGCCCAGTGGGCGTCGCGCGGCAGCGTAAGCGGTCAGACCATAGCCTGGCTCACCATCGATCCCGACGACGACCAGCCACCCCGGTTCTGGTCCCTGATGTTGGCGGCCCTCGAAGAAGCCACTCCGGCGCTCGGGGCGGGACAGCTCCGCCACTATCCGGTCCCGGAGTCGGCTGGCGAGAACGCCTTCATCGACGGTGTGATCACTACGATCGCAGCGGCAGGCGAACCGATTGTCTTCGTCATCGACGACTGTCACCGACTTCAGGATCGCGGTGTGCTCCAGGATCTGGACTATTTCCTCCTTCGTTCGCCCCCAAACCTGCGGTTCATGCTGCTGGGACGGTCATTGCCGAACCTCGCAGCCCTCTACCAGCTGAACCTTGAGGACTCGTCGATCAAAGTGACCTGCGCTTCACTCGCCTTTACCCGGCGGGAACTCGTTCGTTTCATCAATGGATCGCCGCTCGACGTGGACCGGGTGCTTGAGCTCACCGAGGGGTGGCCCGCCGCAGTCCGGTTGGCGAAACGACAGCCAGCGGCGCTCAGCCGCCAGGATCCACCCAACACACTGTCCGATCCCCTGTTCGCGCAATTGATGCAACCGCTCTTCGATTCCTACCCTCCCGACCTGCAGGAACTGCTGCTCACCGTGTCGATCCTCGAGGATTTCAGCGCTGAGGACGTCCCCCACGCTGTGGGACGCCCCGACGGCACGAGAGTGATCGCGCGTCTGCGTGCGGAGACCGGACTGCTGCTAGAAGTCAGCGGTCAGCCCGGAGGTCCAGACCGGTACCGTTTCCACCGCCTGCTACAGCGATTCCTCACCGTGCAGGCAGCAGCCCATCCCCAGGGCGTTCTTGCTGCGGCCCATTCCCGCCTGGCGGCCTGGCTACCCGGGCAGGAACGCCACGCGGAAGCCCTCGCGCATGCGGCCAACACCAACGATCCCCGGGTTGTGCAACAAACCCTCGCGGCCAGCGGCCTGGCCCTGCTCTGGAGCGGTGACACCGCCCAGATCCTCGAACTGGCCGACCAGCCCCACAGTCGTCAGCTGGATGAGCTGGGGCTCCTGTTGAGCGCAATCGCTGTCCTGGACGGAGACCCGTCGGTTGCGGCCAACTGCCTCGACCTACTCCGACGTCACGGCACCCCGAACCAGCTGCCCGGCACGTTCGCCACGCTCGCGACCGGGCTCCAGGGCCAGGTGCTGCTGTCCCAAGGCAGGTTCTTCGAGGCAGTCGAGCTGCTGGAAGCGTTTGGCGCGCATCCACCCCATGATGATCTTGACCTGTTTCTGACGAACATCCTGGGTGCGGCGCTCGTTGGCGTCGGCCGTTTCGACGAGGCGCTATCCCTCTCCGGCCAGGGAACGCGGGTGGCGCACGGCCTGGGAAACATGCGGGCCCTGGTTGACGCACGTTCGGTTGCTGCGGCCGTCCACGCGGCGCGGGAAAACTTCGGTATGGCACGGATGGAGGCAGCATGGGCCATCCGCCATGGTGACGAGGCAGCGCTTCGCTATCGGCCCAGTCTCCGGCCGGCCCATCTCATTGCGGCGTGGTGCGCCTACCATGCCCTGGATGACGGATCAGCCCGGCTCCACAACGCGTACGTCCGGCGTGCGGACTCGGCCGCCCCCGTCATCGCCCAGTCCACCTCGAAGTTGGCACTCATTCTTGAGTTCCTCAGCGGCGAGCATCGCCACGACGCCGCGGCAGCCCTGCTGGACCGCGTGCGTTTCGACCTGGTGCACACTGCACTCCCCCAGGACGTCGCCATCTGCTCCCTGCAGACCGCCTCAATGCTGCTGCAGTTAAGGCACGGCGATGCACTCGAAACGCTCAAATCCGAGCTTCGCCAGCAACAGGGTGTCAGCGGCGAGCTACACACCATTTCTGCGTGGGAGCTCCTCGCGGCCGGCCACCTCACCGCCGCACGGAAACTCCTCACGGCGGTCACCTCCGGATACGTCGAAAGCCAAAGCCGCTGCACGGTACTTACGGCCTGGGCTTTAACCTGCCGGATCGCCCTGGACGAGGAGCGTGCCTATCAGACCCGTGCAGCACTCAGTGAGGCTCTTCGACTGGGAGCTGATTACGGGATGCTGCGGGCTTTCGCTTTCGCCGGGCCCGAAGTGCGCGCGGCAGTTGTTCGTGAACAGGGCTACTTCCCGGCGTATGGTCAGGCGATTGCGCGGATCGCGCGTTTCCAGGCCAGTACACCCAGCGCGTTCTGCCCGCCGCTTACGCACCGCGAACTGGACCTGTTGACGCTGCTGCCCACCTTCGCGACCGTCGACGAGATCGCTGAACGTCTGCTCATCTCCACCAATACCGTCAAGACCCACGTCCGCGGGATCTACCGCAAGCTCGGTGCGACGTCCCGCAGGGAAGCCATCGCTATCGCTCAAGATTTGGGTCTGCTACCCCCACCGGCGCCGGCGCCCATCAGCTCAACGGCGTCCCTCGATGGATCGCTCCACCTTCTCAACCACCGCTACGGTAACTGACCATTTTCCACATCTCAGGAGGCCAAACAATGAGCATCAATTTCTGGGACTTTTTCTGGGCGACCCTGGTCTTCTTCCTGCTCGTGTCCTATCTGTCGCTGCTGTTCTTCGTGCTCGCTGACATCATCAGAAACCGTGAGATGGGCCGGTGGGTGAAGTTCGTCTGGATTCTGCTCCTTGTCTTCCTTCCCTTCCTCACCGCCCTGGCGTACCTGATTGCCCACGGTCAGGCGATGACACTGCGGGCGGAGGCGCTGAACGAGATGTCCCGGGCGCAGGTCGCCGGATCGGTGAGCAACGAGGAGGCAACAGCGGTGAACCAGCTCAAGACTGCCAAAACCCTGCTGGATGAGCGGGCTATCACCCAGACCGAGTTCCAGCGTCTGAAGGAAAGCATCCTGCAGAACTTGCCCTTCAGCTCTGGGCGGTCCTCCGAATCGGGTCCCCTGCCTCAGTGACAGCTTCCGGGCAACGACGAACCATCCAGCCGACACCCTTTCAGGACCTCGACCAGCGACGGCGGCGGGAAGTGGTGCTCCTGGCCGCGGTCCGCGGAGCTGCAACCATTACCGCCATCCTGGGGGTGTACTTCCTGGTGCCGATCACGGGCTTCAGCAACGGCATGCCGATCGCGGCCTGGGTGCGATTGATCGCGATCGTTCTCATCTTCGGCGTCGCCATGGTGCTTCAGGTCCAGTTGATCATCACTGCACATGTGCCCCAGGTGAGTGCGGCGGAAGCCGTCGTCGTGAGCGTGGTCCTTTTCCTCTGCCTCTTCTCATTGCTCTACGCGTCGATCGCCGTGACCGATCCGGCGTCGTTCAGTGAAGAACTTGACCGGGTGGACGCCCTGTATTTCACCACCGCCACCTTCGCGACGGTCGGTTTCGGTGATGTTGTCCCGGCGAGCAGTCTCGCCCGCGTAGCTGTCACCATCCAGATGATCGGTGGGCTGGGGCTGCTGGTGATGATCGCCAAAGTGGTGTTCTATGCGGCGCGGCAGGGACTGAGCAGAAGACCCTAGCCCCAGTTGTTGTGGACCTTTCCGCGCGTCTGCACGTGGCCGGAGGTGCAGTACCGTATCGTAAAATCGATGTTTAGCGGTTTCTCATGTCTGTCTCATCCAGCTTTATTACGCTGGCAATGGCGCAACACAGCGTATTACAGGAGCGGAAGGAAGCTATGAGTAGTTCCTTGGACAGGGCTGAACCCCTCGAGATGGATGAACCGGCTGCCAGAGACGTCTCTGCCAGCACCGCCCCGACGGCAGACACGTCGCTGGACAATGAGTGGGTCCGCATCCGGCTCATCAAATCGGTGCTGATCCTCGCCACCCCCGTGGCCTTCCTGAGTTTCCTCAGCGGCGTGCTCTGGCTCGCCATCCACCGGTCGACCCCCGAGAACTTCGACCGGATCCATTTTTGGTTCTACTTCTTCGATGTGGGCAGGGAAATCAACGTGCCCACCTGGTTCAGTGCCGGGCTCTGGATCCTTACCGGGGTGGTGGCTGGGTACTTCGCGCGGAAGGCGTCGAGATTCCGGAAGTCCTGGTGGCTGTTCGCCAGCGTCTGCGTCTTCTTCTCCCTCGACGAGACACTCGAGCTCCACGAGCGGCTGGATCTGATCGGTGGACGCATCGCCCTGTTGCTGCCTTTCGAGGTGGGCTTCACCTGGGTGATTCCCGGGATCGCGATCGCCGCAGTGCTGGTTCTTCTCCTGCTCCGACTCGTTCTGTCCCTTCCCTCGTCCGTCCGCAACGGCATCATTCTTGCCGGTGCCACCTTCGTCACCGGCGCTGTTGTTGTCGAAACCCTTGGCGGCTACTGGTTGGACGCGAATGGCATGACCTGGCACTTCTTCCTCATGGTGCTTGTCGAGGAAACGCTGGAAATGGCCGGGGTGGCGCTGTGCCTCGCCTCCCTGCTGCACCTGCTGGAGTACCGACTGGTGGACGGAGGCACCGCCTACCGCATGGCCGAACGCCTCCCCGATCAGCCGCGACGTCGGAAACGCGCTACCCGGGCGTGACCTAGCTAGCGGTCCGGAGGTAGTCCAGCTGGGCGGCAACCGAGGCCTCCGCGGCGCGCCGCACCGAGCGGTCGATGTCCGCATAGACCAGGTCGGTGACCTGCTGCACCGAGGCTTCAGTCCCGATTGCTGTCAGGGCGGCACGGACCTGGTCCAGCCGCTCCCGTCGGTGCAGTAGGTACGCCCGCGAGATCGCGGCAAGATCCGGGAGCATCGGCCCGTGGCCCGGAAGCACAGCGGCAGGGCCCAACCCGCCGAGCCGCTCCAGGGAGGCCAGATAGGGCCCAAGGCGGCCGTCGGGATAATCAATGATGGTGGTCCCCCGGCCCAGGATCGTGTCACCTGTCAGGATGGACCCGGCGTCGCCGTCGTCGGGAAGGACAAAACACACCGAGTCGGAGGTGTGCCCCGGAGTGGCAAGCACCCGGATGCGCACACCGGCGGCGAGGATCTCCTCGCCATCGACCAGCGGGGGCCCACCATGGCAGTGAGCGAGGTCCAGCGCCCGCACCGGTGCACCAGTCAGGTGATGGAAGCGGTCACCCGCCGCAGTGTGATCGGAGTGCCGGTGCGTGATCAGGACCAGCTCCACTGGACCGGTCCCGGCGAGCGCAGCGAGATGGTCATCGTCCAGCGGGCCCGGATCGACCACGACAGCGGGCCGCTCGGTCAGGTGATCTGCCGCTGCCGCCGCGATGAGATAGGAGTTGGTGCCCTCCAGACTCATGGGACCGGGGTTGGGTGCCAGCCGGTAGCGGGTCTGCGGACTGCTGGAAACCAGGCCGGGTGTTGTGGGGTTGGGCATGCGTCTACCCTAGCGAGGTGTTCCTGCCCTTGGCTGCCCGGTCGGATAGAGTGCGCAGCATGAGCAGTTCGTCCCGCGGCACACCGACAGTTCCACGGCTGGCCGTCAGCGTCCTGATGGTGCGTGGGGAGGAGATCTTCATCCAGAACCGCTCCCGCACCATGGATTTCGCCGCCGGTGCGGTGGTGTTTCCCGGCGGCCGGGTGGACGACGTCGACCGCGTCACCGCACAGTCCCGGCCCGCGCCGTCGTCGCTCCTGTCGGCCCATGCACGGTGCTGGGCAGAGACCAGTATCGCTGCCGGTCGGAACGCCGACCCCGCTGCCGGGGCGGGAGTGCTGTTGGCGGCAGCGGTCCGGGAGGTGCGGGAAGAGACCGGGGCTATTCTGTCCCCGCGGGACCTGACGCCCTGGGCCAACTGGATCACGCCCGCCAGTTACGGCAAACGTTTCGACACGTACTTCTACCTGACCGTGCTTGCGCCCACCCTGGCTCCCCAGCATCAGACCACTGAGGCGGATTCGTCCCACTGGTCCCCGGTGAGGAGCATTCTGGCGGGTGCTGCTGCGGGGACACTGGAGCTGATGCGGCCCACCGAAGCGCTGCTGCAGGAGTTGGCCGATCTCCCTGGGACCCTGCCACAGGCACTTGAACCGGTCCTGCGGGCACCCCGCCGCATTACGCCGGTGGGAACGCTCTAGGGGTCCACACGCAGGTACTTGTCTGCACTCTCCCCGATATTGGGGTGGAGGCAGTACTCTCTGAAGAAGGTCGCCGCCTGAGGTGGCGCGTTGATGGGGGAAATCAATGAACTGGATCCGCACACACCGGTGGTTCACGGCCGGACTAGGTGCCGCCGTCGTCGGACTGGCCCTGGTGATCACCGCCGCGGCGACTCAACCATCGCGGGAGTTTGGCTGGTTTGCCTATGCGCCCCTGGCTGATGCAGTGTTCCTGCCCGGCCCTACAGCGAGGGAAATGTTCGGTATCGGCCTGGCATCGTTGGGGCTGATCGTCATTACCGGATCGCTGGGATACCTTCGCGGCCGGCGGACGCAATGAACTCATTCACCATCCGTCCGGTGGCCGTGTGGCTCCTCGTCCTTTCGGCTGTGCTGATCCTCGGAGGGGTGTCACTGTTGCTCGGCACCTACCCGATCGCGCCGGTCTTCCCAACGACCCAAGATGGCGCGGTGAGCATCGCCTACTCGTCAGACCTGGTCCTCGCGGTCGACGGCGGATCGTGGGTTCCTGATCGGCGTGCCGTGTGGGGCGGGGTGCTGCTGGTCGGTGGACTGATGGTGAGTGCAACGGCCGCCGGGTGGCGGCTGGGACGGAAGGCCGCCGGCCATGAGTGAGGCAAAACGCCCCCGTATCAGTCAGCCTTTGATGGTCCTGCTGCTCGGTGTCGGGCTGGTAGTGGTGGGGACACTCATTGCGATAGTGCCTGGACTGATTCCGGCCGACACCACCTCCCTTGGTGACGGTTTCTCTACGTCCAGTGGAGGCGGGCTGGCCATCCGGCCGCTCGGTGTCGCGTTGCTCGCTGGCGGGATCGGCATCGGCGCGGCCGTGCTGGGCTATCTGTTCGGGTCACGACGCCGGACGACCTAGGTTCTGCCATCCCCCCTCGGAGCGGTGCGCACCAACGGGCGCTAGACGTCGGGGACGCTGGAGGACACCACGACGCTTCCTGACGCATCGCGGATCTGCAGTTGGGAAACGTCCTCCCGCATCAGGGCTGCGTTCATTCGGCAGGTAATGGTCTGTTCCGCTCCGAAGAACGTCCCCGAGGTCAGTTCCGCACCGTCTTCGCTGACCAGGATGACTTCGAAGATCTCGCCTTCGGCCAGACCATCAACCTCCAGAACCGTTTCGGTCCCCCAGGTATGGGCGACCAGTGCGGCGTCGAAGGAGGTCCCATCCGGAATCGTCGGGAAGGTGACTTCCTCGACAGCGCCGAGGGCCCCGGGCGGGCCCTCCGGGGGCGCCTGCAGCAGGGCGGAGACTGCTGAACCACCCAGCCCACCCAGAATGAGCAGTCCTGCTGCTGCGAGCCCGAGGAACGCCACCCGGGACCGGGGGGCACGGCGGCCGTTGGTGGGGCGAGTACCGCCAAGTCGCCGACCAGCAGGACGACTGCCAATCAGTTGAGGATCGGCGGTGGTCGATGGCCGAGTGGGCACCGCATGATCAGTGGAATCGCCGGAGGTGGCTGCGAAGACGCGACTGGCCAACCCGGGAGGGAGATCGGGCTCCTCCCAGTCGAGGCCGGATTGCGCGAGCCGGTCGGAAACCTCCCGCAGTGCACGGTATTCAGTGAGCATCCCGGGATCGGCAGCGCAGGCAAGATCAAACTCGCGTTGCTCCTCGCCACTGAGGTCACCGGCCAGGGCAGCGGCGATCAGACGGTCGCGTCGACTCATTGGTTCTTCGGTCACTTCTCCTCCTCCTCTCCCAGAATCTCGCGGAGCGCTTTCAGTCCGTAGTACATCCGTGTGCGCAGCGTCCCTACCGGGACACCGCTGGTCTCGTGCAGTTGCTGATAGGTCATGCCATTGAGATGGACCGCCACAATGATGTCGCGGTGCTCGGGGCTCAACCTGGCCAGGCCGCCCGACAACACAATCCGGTCGTCAACTGTTTCCACCACTGCGACGGCGGGGGCATCGACTTCCATCAACTCATTCGTGGTGGGAGTGGGGCGGCGGGCCCGGGCTTTGATCTCGTCGATCACCACGTTGCGGGCGATCGCAAACAGCCAGGTCCGTTCCGACCCACGCTCGGAGTGGTAGCGATCCCGCGCCCGCCATGCTCGCACGAACGTCTCCTGGACGCAGTCTTCGGCGATGGTCGAGTCGCGGGTGCTGTTGAGCGCGAATCCATAAATGGCCCGCGCATGCTCGGCGAACGCCTGGTGCACGTCGAAAACACCCGCAGATTGCCTGAACAGGCCGACCACCCTCTCTTCGCTCATCGTCCGAAGCGTCGCTTCCACCCGTTCACCAACCTCTACCTCGGAAGGGGGTACTGCTGTGAGGTGTCGGGCGTTCACCGGTAGCGCCAGAAAAGTTGTGATGAACGTTTGGCCGCAGTGGCGAGTATACCTTCGTACGTTGGCACCGACCCGCGGCGCCGCGCACCGAAAGGGACACCATGAAGACGACAAAGAAGGCACGATTTGCCGCTGTAGCGGGAGCGACCGGCGCGGTGGCGTTGCTGGCGGTTGCCGGCGCAGCACCAGCAGCGGCGGAAACTGTGGTCGACCGCCCCGACAGCTTCACCAGCTCGTACACGGTCGCGGCCACCCCTGATCAGGTAGTTGGACCCGACGGCGCGTTGGCACCCGGCGAACCCGGGGCGATGGGCACGTTCAACTTCATGATCAACTCCGATTCGGAGATCATCTGCTACGACATCACGCTCAACGGCGTGACCCCTCCCTACGAGAGCGGCGCGAAGACTGCCACCCACATCCACGAAGCGGTCGCCGGTGAGAGTGGACCCCCACGGCTCGCCTTCCCCAACCCGGAGGGTGATGGCGTCCTGACAAGCTCCGGCTGCCTCCAGGGCCCGTTCACCACCGGACTTGAGGGCGACGACGGCGTCGACACCGGGGAAGGGTTCTCCCTGAAGGAGATCGAGGCCAACCCCGCCGGATTCTCAGCGGATACCCACACCTCCACCTACGTTCCCGGTGCAGTCCGCGGTCAGCTGACCCTGCTGCCAGCCGGCGGTGCTGACACCGGCGTGGCGATGAGCCCTGCCGAGGAAACGGGCGCAACACTGCCCCTGACACTCGGTGCTGTTGGCGCCGTCGCGCTCGGTGCGGTCATGGTGGCACGGTCCCGCGCACGGACTGCCTAACCAGGCGCCGCCCAGGAATGGGTCGGTGTCCCGCGGGATGCTGGGGTCCTGCGGGGCGCCGCAGTCCCGCGGGGCACCGCGTCCGTGCTCCCCCCCATGGGCTAATGGCATGGGGAAACTCAGATCGAATTCTCAGGAAATGGGAGTACCGTCCAGGTATACCCGCATGAGCTGAATCAGGGAGATGGACCATGAATCGTACCTGGCGAAACTGGGCACCGGCCGTCGCGATCACCGCCGTCGTCGGGGCGGGGGCTCTGGTTGTCCCGCTCACCGCGAACGCCGCAGTTGACCTCCCGGATCTGACTGCTGTCGAAGTCCTTGAACTGGCGACCAGCCATTCGGTTGACACTCTCTCCGGCACCATCGAGCAGACCTCCGATCTCGGGCTTCCCGATCTGTCCCTTCTGGGTGGGGCTGGCGGCAGCGCGAACGGAACCACGGGCGGCGCCAACGCTGCGCCCGGCGCCACATCCGACGCCGACACACCCTCAACCCCCGGGGCCTCAGTCCTGGAGCTGCTCACCGCCCCTCACACCGCCCGCGTCTACCTGGCGGGCCCGTCGCAGGCCCGCATTCAGGTGCTCGACGACATGGCCGAGCGAAATGTCATCCTCAATGGCACCGACCTCTGGTTCTACGACTCCGAAGACAACGCGGCGGTCCACGCCACGCTCCCTGACCGGACGCTCACCAGTGAGGACATCGATTATCTCGAAGGCCTTCCGGACGTTCCGACTCCGGACCAGCTGGCGGCGCAGTTCCTGGAGAAGGCGGACCCGACCACTGAGGTTTCGGTCGGACCCGACCGGTCTGTGGCAGGCCGTGCGGCATACCAGCTGATCCTGACACCCCGCGCTGATGACACCCTCATCGCCTCCATCACCGTCGATGTTGACGGCGACACCGGCCTTCCGCTGGCGGTCAGCGTCGCTGCGGCTGACAGTTCCGAGCCAGCGTTCAGCGTCGCCTACACCGATATCAGTTTTGACGCCCCACCTGCCGGGATCTTTGACTTCACCCCGCCCGCCGGGGCAACCGTCACCGAGGCGCCTGATCACGCCCGGGAGGGCGACCCCGGTACGGCGGAATCGCACGATGGGGATCCCTCGAACGACCCGGCGGAGAACTCTTCTAAGCCCACCGTCACCGGGACCGGCTGGGGGACAGTGCTGGAGTTCCCGGCAGGAGACTTCCCGGCGAACGCCGGCGAGCTGACCGGTATGATCGACCAGCTGAGCACTCCGGTGGAGGCCGGGCGCCTCCTGCAGACCCGCCTGCTGAACATCCTGCTTACCGACGACGGGAGGGTCCTGGTCGGGTCGGTTCCCGCCGACCGGCTCCAGGCAGTTGCCGACGGCGAGTGAGCGATCCAACCCTGCTGGAGGGTCCGGTCGTTCAGACCCGCGGGCTCACCAAACGATTCGGTGGGCAGAACGTTCTGGACGGCATCGACCTCACCGTCCCACGAGGGTCAGTTTTCGGTTTCCTCGGACCCAATGGGTCGGGGAAAACCACCACCATCCGGATCCTGTTGGGGCTGGCCACCGCAACCTCGGGTGAGGTGGAGGTGCTGGGGCGCAGCATTCCCAAACACCTGCCCGAGGTTCTCCCCCGGGTAGGTGCGCTCGTGGAGGGCCCGGGCTTTTACCCGTTCCTGTCGGGGCGAGCCAACCTGCATCGTCTCGACGCAGCCGACCGCTTTGTCGATTCGTCGACCCGCCGCGCCCGGACCGACCGCGCCCTTGAACGGGTGGGGCTGTCGCAGGCGGCGGACAAAAAGGTGGGCGCGTATTCGCTGGGGATGAAGCAACGCCTGGGCATCGCCAATGCGCTCCTCACCCACCGGGATCTGATCGTGCTCGACGAACCCACCAATGGTCTTGACCCACAGGGCACCCGCGAGGTGCGCCACCTGGTGCACTCGCTGACCGCTGAGGGGACCACCGTCTTCGTATCGAGTCACCTGCTGGCGGAGGTGGAACAGATTTGCTCGCATGTGGCGGTCCTCCGAGCGGGACGGCTGGTCGCGCAGGGGTCGCTGAGTGAGCTGCGGGACGCCGGGCAGACCCGGGTGGAAGTGCTCACGCCCGACCCCGACGGCTGCCTCGCAGTCCTGACACGCCTGGGGTTGCTCCCACAACTGTCCACGCCGGTCCACTACACACCGCACGCGGGGATTGAAGCGGTCAGCGCACCGCTCCCGGACCAGATCGCGCCACACACCATCGTCGCCGCACTGGTTGCCGCCGGGGTCCGGGTGACCGGGTTCACCGTCGATCAGATGGGGCTCGAAGAACTCTTCGTGGCGCTGACCGGAGAGGGGTTCGACGTTGTCCAGTGACACGGGAGCGCGCAACGCCGAGCAGAGACCGGCCTCCGGGCTGGTTTTTCTGGCATCCGAGCTGACCCTCCTCTTCCGACGCCGACGGACCTGGGCGCTGCTGCTTGCCCTCGCGGCGATTCCCGTCCTGATTGCCGTGGCGGTGCGGCTGACCTCCGGCCCACCCAGCGGCCGGGGGCCAGCCTTCCTTGACCAGATCACCCAGAACGGGCTCTTTGTCGCGGTAGCGGCCATCACCGTGGCCATCCCCCTCTTCCTGCCCCTTACCGTGGGTGTGGTGGCGGGGGACACCGTCGCCGGCGAAGCCAGTACCGGCACCCTGCGCTACCTCCTGGTCGCGCCGGTGGGCCGCGGGCGGCTCCTGCTGGTCAAGTTCACTGGGGCGGTGGTGTTCTGTCTCGCGGCAACCCTCGCCGTCGTCCTAGCGGGCACCCTCATCGGTGCCGCACTGTTCCCGGTGGGCCCCGTCACCCTGCTCTCCGGGGACACCGTCGGCGTCGCGGAATCACTCCTGCGGTCAGCTCTGATCTGCGCTTACGTCACGGTTTCCCTGACCGGATTGTGCGCCGTCGGCCTGTTCATCTCCACGCTCACCGATGTGCCGGTGGGGGCGATGGCCGCGACCGTGGTGATCTCCGTTGTCTCCCAGGTGCTGGGCCAGCTTCCCCAGCTGGAATGGCTGCACCCCTGGCTTCTGAGCCAGTACTGGTTCGGGTTCGCGGACCTGCTTCGGCAGCCGATCGAATGGTCGTCGTTCGCTGCGAACGCCCTCCTCCAGTCGGGCTACGTGCTGGTCTTCGGTGCCCTCGCCTACGGCCGGTTCACCACTCGTGACGTCCTGGCCTGAACAACCCCACGGCACACGAAAGAGGCGGCACCAGCAGCAATGATGCTGCCCGCGCCGCCTCCTTGGCGTGGAAGGTCAGTCCACCAGCTCGTAGGCGGGCAGGGTGAGGAAGTCCGTGTACTCCTCGGAGATGCAGATGTCGGCGATGAGACGGCTCGCCGGCTCGTAGAACCGGGTGAACGCCTCCTCGCCCACCTCGCCGCGGAGCCGTTCGGTCTCTTCGGCGAGGATGTCGGTGACCAGTTCGGGGGTCACTGTGTTTCCGGTGTCGGTCAGCTGCACCTTGTTGCGGATCTGCTGCCAGACCTGGGACCGCGAGATCTCCGCCGTTGCTGCGTCCTCCATCAGGTTGTGGATCGCCACTGCACCGTTACCGGAGAGCCACACCGCCACATAGGCGACCGCGACATAGAGGTTGGCATGCATCCCGGCCTCGGTCACGTCCCCTTCCGCTGAGGCGACGTCCAGAAGCTGCGCGGCGGTCACCTCCACCTCAGGACGCTGCCGGTCGATCTGGTTCGGGCGCTCCCCCAGGACACCGTCGAAGACCTCCTTGCACAAGGGCACCATGTCCGGGTGGGCCACCCAGGAGCCGTCGAAGCCGTCGGTCGCTTCGCGCTCCTTGTCTGCCTTTACCTTGGCGAAGGCCTGTTCGGTGACGGCGGGCTCGCGGCGGTTGGGGATGAACGCTGCCATGCCGCCCATGGCAAAGGCTCCCCGGCGGTGGCAGGTCTTGACCAGCAGTTCCGTGTAGGCGCGCATAAATGGGGCGGTCATCGACACACTGGCGCGATCCGGCAGCACGAACTCGCTACCGCCATCACGGAAGTACTTGATAATGCTGAACAGGTAATCCCAGCGCCCGGCGTTCAGGCCCGAGGCGTGGTCCTTCAGCTCAAACAGGATCTCGTCCATCTCGAACGCGGCCGGGATGGTCTCAATCAGCACGGTCGCCCGGACCGACCCCTGGGGCACGCCCACGTAGTCCTGTGCGAACACGAAGACATCATTCCAGAGCCGTGCCTCGAGGTGGCTTTCGAGCTTCGGCAGGTAGTAGTAGGGGCCGCTGCCGTTCTCGAGCAGGTGCTTGGCGTTGTGGAAGAAGTGCAGCCCGAAGTCCACCAGCGCACCGACAGCCGGTTCGCCGTCGATGGTGATGTTCTTCTCTGGCAGGTGCCAACCACGGGGGCGGGCGACGACGACGGCGAGGGGCGCGTCAGTGCGCAACGCGTATTCCTTGCCTTCGGGCGAGGTGTAGCTGAGCTGCCCGCGTGCGGCGTCGAAGAGGTTCAGCTGGGAGTCGATCACGTTGTGCCAGGTCGGCGCCGACGCGTCCTCAAGGTCAGCGAGCCACACCTTGGCGCCCGAGTTCAGTGCGTTGATGGCCATCTTGGCGGGGGATGCTGGTCCGGTCATCTCAACGCGCCGGTCCTGCAGTTGCGGCGGGGCACCGGCGACGGTCCAGTCACCGGCGCGAACCTCCTGCGTCTCGGGGAGGAAATCCAGCCGGCCGGTCGCAGCGGCCTCTTCGCGGCGACCGTTCCGTGCCGCCAGCCGCTCGTCGCGGGTTCCACGGAAACGCTGGTGCAGCTCTTCGAGGAAGGTGAGCGCCTCGGGCGTAAGGATGGTGTCTGCCCGATCAACTGGGAGTGGGTGCCTGGGTTCGATAGTCATGTACTGAGCTCCTGTCGTTTGCCCGCCGGGAAGGCGGGAGCCGCTGCTGGCACGATGGTGAGGGAAGGTGCAACGCAAACACTCTCACGTCCCGATTTCATATTATGGATATTATTATCTGACAGATGGAATCGCAACCCGGATTGGATTACTGATTCCACTCAGTGGAAAATAGGATAGTCTGACAAAAGTTTCCACCTCGCGAGTCAAGCCTGCTGATGGAAGCCCGAGAGCTGGGAGTGTTACATGGCCGAGAAAGCGGCTGGTGGCGGCGTGCAGTCCGTCGAGCGGGTCTTCGAACTGCTCGAACTCATTACGGACGCCGGCGGTGAGGTCTCCCTCAGTGAACTCTCCTCCTCCACCGACCTTCCCCTGCCGACCATCCATCGCCTGCTGCGAACCCTGGTCACCAAGGGATATGCCCGTCAGCTCCCTAACCGCCGGTACGCGCTGGGGCCCCGCCTCATCCGGCTTGGTGAAGGGGCCAACAAACAGCTCGGCGCCCTCGCACGCCCGCAGCTGAAACACCTCGTCGACAGCCTGGGCGAAACCTCCAACATGGCGGTCCTGGACTCGGACATGGTCATCTACATTGCGCAGGTGCCCTCACCGCACTCCATGCGCATGTTCACCGAGGTGGGCCGTCGCGCCCACACCCATGACACCGGCGTCGGGAAGGCAATCCTGGCGCAGCTGAGCAACGACGCCGTCCGGAGCATCGTTGCCCGGGCCGGGATGCCCACCCCCACCGAAAAAAGTCTCAAGACCATCGACGAGCTGCTCGCCGAACTGGACCTCATCCGCGAGCGCGGCTACTCGATCGATGAGCAGGAGCAGGAACTCGGTGTCAGGTGTTTCGCGATGGCTGTGCCCAACGCTCCGACACCGAGCGCCATCTCCGTGTCCGGGCCGGTCTCCCGCGTTGATGAGCATTTTGCCGAGAAGGCAGTGCCCCTGCTGCGCGAAGCGGTCCGCTCCATTGCCGAAGAACTCAACCTCACCTCCTGACCCGGATCGAGGCCCACCGCGTCCCGGTACCAGGGAAATCCGGCCGGGAGTATCATCCTCGGCATGGACACTGGTGGCATCAACATTGAGGTGCACCCCGCCACGGTTGAACGGTTCGACGACGTCGCCTCCCTGCTGCGCCCACGCCGGGATGATGCGTCAGCCTGCTGGTGCCTGGCCTTCCGACTGACCTCCGGCGAATTCAACTCCCTGACTCCGGCACAGCAACCCGAGCGATTGCGGGAGCTCTGCCGCGACACCCCACCACCGGGCGTCGTCGCCTATCTGGGAGGGGAGCCCGTCGGCTGGTGTGGAATGGGGCCCCGGTCCGGGATGGAACGCCTGGTGCGCTCCCGCACCATCCCGAAGGTGGACGAAGTTCCCGTGTGGAGCGTCGTGTGCTTCGTGGTGAAGACGGGCCACCGCCGCCAGGGGATCGGGCACGCGCTCCTGACGGGGGTGATTGACTACGCCAGGGCGAGCGGGGCTCCCGCGCTGGAGGCCTACCCGATCGATCCCGAGGGCTCGCGCATCAGCCCTACCCTTGCGTTCGTCGGGACCACCGGCATGTTTGAAGGTGCCGGGTTCAGGCGCATCCTCAAGACCGACGCACGCAGCGGTGGTTTGCCCCGGTGGCTGATGCGCCTTGATCTGCAGCCGGTCATCGAAGGAGCCGGGACCGGCCCGGTTTAGTCAACGAAGAGGCAGAACGGATGGCCCGCCGGGTCGAGATAGACCCGCACATCGTCCTGCGGCTGGAACTCCGCGAGGGAGGCGCCCAGGGCCACCGCGTGTGCGCCCGCATCGTCGAGGTCATCAACCTGGATGTCCAGGTGCATCATCATCGGCGGATCCGTCGGCCCCGCCGGCCAGACCGGCCGCACATAGTTGGTTTCGGTCTGAAAGGACAGTCCCGCGCCGCCGTCGGGTGCCGACAGGATCACCCAGTCGGACTCCTCGATCCGCATTTCCCAACCCATCAGCCGCTGATAGAACCGCGCCAGCTCCACGGCATCCGGTGAATCCAGGACCGTGGCAGTGAGTGTGAACCGCATGGTGCGTCCTTTCGTCGCAACTTTTGGTGCAGATCCTAGCCGGTTTCGGCGCACAGGGGCGGTTCCCACAGGGATGAAAGTAAGGTGAAGTATGGATGCCGTCGAAGCACTCAACGAAATTGCCTTCTGGCTCGAACGCCAGACCGCGCCCACGTTCAAAATCAAGGCCTTCCGCAACGCAGCCACCATCCTGGGTGAGCTTTCCCCCAGCGAGATTGCAGCCAGAGCCAGGGACGGCCGGCTCAAGCGGATGAAAGGCATTGGGGCACGCACTTTCGAGGTCGTCTCCCAGGCCGTCGGCGGGCAGGTTCCGGACTATCTCGCGGAACTCCGTGAGCACGCTACCCAACCCCTCGCGACGGGTGGCCAGGAGCTCAGAAAAGCACTCCGCGGGGATCTGCACAGCCACAGTAACTGGTCCGACGGCGGCAGCCCTATCCCACTCATGGTGCAGGCCGCCCGCGCGCTCGGCCACCAGTACCTCGCACTGACGGACCACTCGCCCAACCTCACCGTCGCCAATGGGCTGAGCGCCGAACGGCTCGAGGAGCAGTTGGAGGTGGTTGCGGCGCTCAACGACGACGGCGACGACGGGTTCACTCTCCTCGCCGGCATCGAGGTCGATATCCTCGAGGACGGCACCCTCGACCAGACCCCCGAACTGCTGGGCCGGCTCGACGTCGTCGTCGCCAGCGTGCACTCCAAGCTTCGCGCGGACCCGGCCACAATGACCCGCCGGATGCTTGGCGGTGTACGACAGCCCCAGACGAACATCCTGGGACACTGCACCGGCCGCCTCGTTCAGGGAGCCCGGGGGACGCGCCCGCCGTCGGACTTTGATGCCGCAGCGGTCTTTGCCGCCTGCGTCGAGAACAATGTAGCGGTGGAGATCAACTCGCGGCCCGAGCGTCAGGATCCCCCCGATGACCTGATCCGGATGGCCCTGGACGCCGGATGCCTGTTCAGCATCGACAGCGACGCCCACGCACCCGGCCAGCTGGACTTCCTGCAGTATGGAGCCGAGCGGGCCGAGGCGAACGGTGTCCCCACCGACCGGATCATCACCACCTGGCCCCAGGGCCGGCTGCTCAGCTGGCTGCAGGGCGGCTAGGGTGACCAAGCCGGCCAGACCAGACCAGACACCACAGCAGGGAACCTTGATGAAAGCAGCACCAAACGCACACGCCCGGACCCTGGTGGTGACTGGCGCCGGCTCGGGGATTGGGCGTGCCGTCGCCCAGCAGTTCCTGGCTGCAGGATTCGACGTCGTCCTTGCGGGGAGGAGGCGGGAAGCGCTGGAGGCCACCGCTGGCAACCACCCCCGCGCCCACGTTGTCCCCACCGATGTGACCGAGCCCGCCGACGTCGAGCGCTTGTTCGATTTTGTCCGCACCGAGCTGGGTTCGCTGGGCGTGCTTTTCAACAATGCAGGCGTGTTCGGGCCGGCCGGAGCGGTCGACGAGATCTCCCCCGCGGACTGGGCGGACACCCTCGCGGTCAACCTGACCGGAGCGTTCCTGTGCGCTGCCGCCGCAGTCCGCCTCATGAAAAGCCAGCAGCCGCAGGGCGGACGGATCATCAACAACGGGTCAATCTCCGCGCACGCGCCGCGGCCCCTCTCGGTCGCCTACACCACCACCAAGCACGCGATCACCGGCCTGACGAAGTCGATCGAACTGGACGGCCGGCCGTTCGGCATCACCTGCGGACAGATCGACATTGGAAACGCCCACACGCAGATCATGGAGACCATCGGCGTCAACGGCGGAGCCCTGCAGGCGGATGGCTCCCGACGCCCGGAACCGACGTTCCCGGTGGAGGAAGCGGCCCGGGCGGTGCTTCTGATGGCGCAACTGCCCGCATCGGCGTCGGTGGGGTCCCTGCTGATCACCGCCAGCGGTATGCCCTTCGTCGGGCGAGGCTGACCGGCCGCCGGGGTCTCAGGTATACCAGAACCAGTTCGGCGGGCTCCAGGACGACGGCACCTCGTGTCCGTTGAACCTGCCGCACACCGAGCAGGAGTAATTGACTGAGGCCGCAATATACTCGTCGGCCCCCGCCGGGATCCTGGCCGGGACAAAGTCCTCATAGATGAGGTACTCATCGGTGTCGCAGTCGCTACACCATGGCAAGCCTGGGTCGTGTTCCCTGACCGCTCCGGTAGATGTCCGAGCCTGATTGAGGTTGTACGAATCGAAGGTTGCCATCGAAATCACCACTCCAGCCAGCTGTTTGTGCAGCTATTTTTCTTGCAGATCCCCTTGTGAGTGACCCCACCCTAGTCCTGTCCGGCCAAACAGGGAAGGGAATCAATTAGCCGTCGCTAACATATTGAATTCGGTTGAAACTTCCACTTTCGGTAGTTCTTGGCACAATAGGAGAATGCCAACCCGGATTCCCCTTTCCACACCCGCCCTCCCCGCCGCCCAGGCTGCGACCCTTCGCCGAGCACTTACCGACCGTGAAGACGTCACAGTCTTTGTCGATGGCACCGCGATGAGGCTGCCCGCGGAGGCCCGAGATGCGGTGGTCGATCTGCTGCGGAGGCTTGCCGACGGCGACGCCGTCACGGTCACGTCTGCGGCCGAAACCCTGACCACTTCCCAGGCCGCCGCGGCAGCCGGAATTTCACATACCTACCTGCGGAATCTCACTGATGCAGGTGTTATTCCAGTGGAATATCGAGGCACTCACCGGCGGATTAGGTCACAGGATGTGGCAGCCTGGCTTGCCACCCAAAAAGGGGACTCCAAAATCGATTCAGCCGATAAAGATCGGGATTAGAAAATAGTTTAAGTATTGGTCAGATTCGAGGCCGTCTGGCCCATTTCCTGGCTTTCAGCGCCAGATGAAGCTCCAGGCGCACATGACCGTTGAGCGGGTCGGCCCCGATAATGGCCCGGATGCGCGCCAGCCGGTTGTACACACTGCTGCGGTGCAGGTGGAGCTGTGACGCAACGTCCTGGACGGAGCCGTTCTTGTCGTACAGCAGTTCCAGCACCGGCAGCAGCTCGGCGTTGCGGTCATGTTCCTCGATCTCTGCGAAGTACACCGAGTTGGCTGCAGTAACTTTCCAGCCGCCAGCCGCCAGGAACTGATAACTGCCGGTGGCCCGGTAGTGGGTCACGGGGCCAAGCCCCTCGTCGACCGCCGACGCCTGGACGGCGTGACGGGCCTGACCATACGCCTTCGGGAGGTCCCGCAGGTCCAGGAACTGCTCACTGAGCCCCAGTAGAGCTACCCCGCCGCGGTCGCCTTCGCGTTTGGCGTGCTCGCTGTCATACCGACGCAGGATATCGGTGCAATCGCCGCCCGCCACCCCGCCGGTGAGCAGAAGCACCGCGAGCATCGGGGTGCCGGCGCTGAAAAGCACCGAACCCACCCCCACAGTTGCCTGGAGGGCGGCACTGCGGTGGGTGAGCAGGCTTGCCTGCGGATCGGCAGGTTCCGGGATGCCGGTCCGCGCGAACAGCACCGCCACCTGCCAGGGCGCCGTGTTGTGGAGCTCAGCCCATCCCGCGAGGTTGTCAGTGGCCGCTGCGGTTCCGTCGCACGCGGCCAGAAAGGTGGCCTCACGCTTTTTTCGATGCTCCGACGCAGCGGTATTGCCCTCCAGAAGCAGTGACGCCAGGTGGTCCAGGTCGCCGCGTACCTTCGGGAGCTGCCGCAGAATGTCGTCGGGCAACTCTTCTTCCGCTTCCTGCTGCACCCACAGGTAGCCCACCCGGAATCCACGGACCAGCAGGGGAACACACACCCGGCCGAGCATCCCCAGAGAAGGGTTGGCGGGAAGGACCACCGGGCGCACAGCCGATGAAATGCCGTGCTGCAATTGCCACTGGCTGACGTCGTCCGGCACCTTCTTGCTGAGCAGAAAGTTGACGCGCACCCGGTCGGCCGCTGACTGATGGCTGCTGTAGGCCAGCAGCACACCGTCCAGATCCTCCAGCGACAGGCCCCGCCCCAACCGCGCCGCAATGGCCTCGACGGCCCCGTCCACTCCGTCTGACTGCATCGCTTCATGCTACGGGTGGCGCTCCGGAGACGACAATTGATGCGCAAAGGGTCGACAGTTGTCGACTTCGGTGCCGCAGGGTCATGTGCTAGTGAACTGGATCACAACCCTCGTAATGGCCGGGTTGACGCCGAACCCGGTCGCCGCGGACCCTCTGCCCCGGGCTCGGCGACGGAAGCCGGGCCCGGTTGTCCTATCCAGGTGGCGGGCGGCGTCCGTAGGCTAGGGGCAGGTCCGACAGGGCCTCACCCGCACCATCGAAAGTGAACGGAGAATCCCGTGATCGTCGGCGTTCCAAAAGAAGTCAAGAACAATGAGTTCCGCGTAGCCATTACCGCTTCCGGGGTGCATGAGTTCCGCACGACCGGTCATACGGTCCTGGTTGAGAAGGACGCCGGGGCGGGTTCAAACATCACCGACGCAGAGTACGTGGCCGCAGGCGCGGAGATTGTCTCCTCGGCTGATGAACTGTGGTCGCGCTCTGACATGGTGCTCAAGGTCAAGGAGCCGATCACCGAGGAATACCATCGGTTCCGTGCCGGGCTGATCCTCTTCACCTACCTGCATCTCGCCGCCGAACCGGAGCTGACCCAGGCACTGATGGATGCTGGCGTCACCGCCATCGCCTACGAGACCGTGCAGGACGGCCGTTCCCTTCCGCTCCTCGCCCCCATGTCCGAGGTCGCCGGCCGCCTATCCGTGCAGGTGGGTGCCCAGGTGATGACAGCCCCCGCGGGTGGGCCGGGTCTGCTGCTGGGCGGGGTCCCCGGGGTTCGCCCCGCGAAGGTCGTAGTGCTCGGCGCCGGGGTTGCCGGAACGAACGCCGCGGCGATGGCCGTCGGAACGGGAGCGGAGGTCACCGTCCTGGACATCAACATCGGGCGGCTTCGCGAGCTCGACGCGCTGTACGCCGGACGGATCAAGACGATTGCCTCGAACGCGTTCGAGATTGAGCGGGCCGTTCTCGACGCCGACCTGGTGATCGGATCAGTGCTGATTCCCGGAGCCAGGGCTCCGAAGCTGGTGACCAATCAGATGGTTTCGCGGATGAAGCCGGGGAGCGTGCTGGTCGACATCGCCGTCGACCAGGGCGGATGCTTCGAGGATTCCCATGTCACCACCCACCAGGATCCGACCTTCACCGTGCATAATTCGTTGTTCTACTGCGTGGGGAATATGCCCGGCGCGGTGCCCAACACCTCAACCTACGCGCTGACCAACGTCACGCTGCGCTATGCGGTGGCCCTGGCCAACCGGGGCGTGCGCGGCGCCTTCGAAGCGGATCCGGCACTGGCCCAGGGACTGAATATTGCTGCGGGACAGGTGGCTCACCACTCAGTCTCCGAAGCCCATGGGCTGGCCCTGACGGCTGACTGGCGGGACCTGGTCTAGCTCATTCCTGGTGGGTGGCCTCGATGATCCGCAGGGCGGCGACGCTGTCCTGCGGATCCACCGGCGGCGGCGTCCCATGAAGCATTGCGGAGGCCATCAGCTCGTAGAACCTGGGGTACTGGCCCTTCTCGGTGCGTACCTTCGTGGCGTCGGCGTCGAATCCGAGCAACCCCCAGGCCAGCTCGTCCTCCACTCCATACAGGGGATCAGTGGGTAGCATGCCCGCAACGATTGACGGCTCCTGAACGTCCACTCCCCATTTGGAGTACGCCGACGTGGATCCGACCACCCTGAAGCGTGGCGCCGCCTGGGGTGCCAGCGCGTTCATCCACAGATGACTGATGGTCCCGTTGGCGTGGCGCAGGGCGAGGAAGGCGTCGTCGTCAGGGCCGCCGTCGCCCCGGTGGGCGGCAAGCTCCGCATACTGCAGTTCCGCCGGCCCGAACAGCGTCAGTGCCTGGTCGATCAAATGCGGCCCCAGATCGTAGAGGATCCCCCCACCGTCGCCCGCGGGGGCGCCCTTCCACGGCTTGGAGAGGACCGGTTTGAAGGATTCCATCCGGGATTCGAACCGCCGGATACTGCCGAGCAGGCCTTCATCGACCAGTTTTCGAACCGTGAGGAAGTCCCCGTCCCAGCGCCGGTTCTGGAAAACGGTCAGGACGCTCCCGCGTGATCGGGCCAGTTCGATCAACCGGACGCCGTCAGCGGTATCAATGACGAAAGGCTTGTCGACGACGACGGCGAGGCCGGCGTTCAGCGCATCCGTTGCCAGCGGGGCATGGGTTCCGGGTGGCGTGCTGATCACCGCCAGGTCAAGGTCCTTGGCCCGGGCAAACGCGTCCTGCGCTGTAGGGACCACCAGGACGCCCGGATAGAGCACCTCGGCTTCGGCCTTCCTGGCGGGGTCGGACGTAACGATGACGTCGAGTGAGTAGCCAGGATCAGCGTGGATGAAGGGGGCGTGGAACACGCGCCCTCCGAGGCCGTAACCGAACACTGCGGTGCGGATTGTCGTCATCCGCCCAGCCTACTGGTCACCGCTCGGCCTCTGCCGTTCAGGCGGGCTGCCCTGGGGGTGTTGGCTCAAGCCCAGAGGCTGTCAGCCCAGGCTGCGTCACGCAGGTAGTCGCGGGCTGGGCCAACTTCCCACAGTTCCCCGCGCGAGGCGAGAACCCCCAGATCACGCATGTCCTCAAGGGTGTCCGGCGAACATCCCAGGGCTTCGCTGAGTTCCCGTTCGTCTGTGGCCAAGATGACATCGTTGCTTGCCGCCATGGTGTTCAAATCCTTCCTCGGTAACCTTGGGTAGTTCGGTACTCATCGCGCCTAGTTCTGGTCGTAGGAAGCAGCCTCCCGCTCGATGCTCCAGGAGCGGGCATACAGACCGAGCACTCCCTCCTCGCGAGTGGTGAAACCCAGCCGGTTCAGGGTCATGTGTGCCTGGTACACGGTGAGGTGTTGCGCACTGCGGCTGACCCGCATCTTGTCGGCGCGGTACAGGTAGTTGTCGATCGCCCGAGCGTACCGGCGACGCCAGTTCTGGGCTGCGGATTCAGAGGCCGTCGCCGCCATCAGACCGTGGAACGCAGGCACCCGTGCGGCCACCTGGGCGGACAATGCGTCCCGCACACCCCCGGAGCGCGGGCCCAGGTCTGCGGTGCACGTGCGGAGGTGGCTGTCCCAGTAGAAGTCCCACGAGATACGGCGGCGGTCAGGCCAGCCGGCCGATCGCGGGCCCTTCATCATGGCGCGTGCGGAATCGAACAGGATCAGTGCCCCAAACGCGGAGCGGCTCTGCATTTTGGGGAAGCGTTTCGTGGCCCAGGCGGCGAGTTCGGAGGACAGCTCGAAGACTTCTTCGGCCAGCTGCAGACCGTCGACGCCCCCGTACTTCACCAACTCGGCCTCAAGCCGCGGTTCGACGTCGATGGCTGCGGCCTGCGACGGAAAGTTTCCGGCGGGGCGGGAAAAGTTCTGGCGCACCCTCAGCTCCGACAGGATGCCGGCAGGGCTGGTCTCGTGGTGGCCGGGCAGCGACCCATGCTCCACGGTAGGAGGCTTGTTCGGCGCCTGGTACTTGTCCAGTGCGTGGTCCGGGCGTCGATCGGCGCCCGCCAACCCGCCGTGTTGCAGTGCGCTTAGGAAGGACTGCAGTTGAGCGGTCACCGCGGGGCACGCGAGGACATGCAGCTGCACATGGGCCCCCGCTGGTTCCTCACACCGTGTGAAGAACCAGCGGCTGGCTCCCAATTTCTGAGCCTGCGCCGCCAGTGGGGTGACCAGGTCTCCAATGATGCCGTCCGCTACATCGAAGCCACCGGTAAAGACGGAGAGGTGCCACCATTGAGCGCTGTCTGCTGTTCGTGAGGCGATGCGAACTGCTGTCAGCTGGCTCATGGCCCTTTCCTTCCGGATATATGGTCACCGCCACTGGGGCGAGTCTGTTGTGCTGTCCCGCCGATCAGATCCGGCGCGAACAGCCAGCTATTTGGGCCACTCCCAATTGCTGGCCACCACTGTCTTGGGCCATTCCCAATTGGCAGCGACGACCGTTTTCGGCCATTCCCAGTTGGCTGCACTGAGTGCTGGGCTTGCGGGTGCCACGACGCCGATGACAACCAGAAGTCCAGCTGCGGTACCGACAATCTTTTTCACGAGATTCCCCTCCGAGTGGCTGCCAGTGGTGCTTGACCGGCAAGGAGTAGCCGGTATCCCTACAATGCGGCGGCCGCTCTGCCCCTGTCCAGCCGGATCACCACCCTGTTCTGGACATGGCCTAAAGAGGACTAGACGCGATCTGAGGGCAGTGATCAAAGGTACCCGAATGATCCGGAAAGGCCGCTCTGACATGGGGATTCGTCACATCCGACCGGATCCTGCCAAAGTCCCTGATATTGATGTCATTAAGTGGACATGTCATGATTTAACCGGGCCATTTTGGGCAGGTCAGCTCGCACAGACACCAAATCGTTCGACGGTGAAACGGGTCTGTAGGCTACAGTCAGGCGTGCCGCCATGCCGGGGAGGAAAGTTCATGCTTGACGGAATATGCCTGGAACTCTATCGCTACGCCGTCGCCCATCCGGGCTGGACACGGCAGCAAGTTTCCGAGGCCCTCGGCTACACCCTGCGGGACATCGACGCTGCCATGGAGCAACTGACCCAGCGCAAACTGCTCAGTGTCCACGCCGCGGACCCCGACGCCTATGTCGCGGTCTCGCCTGATGTTGCGCTGGCGGATCTGGTGGACGCGGACGAGCGCCTGGTACAGGACCTCAGGAGCCGGATCAGCACCAAACGCCGGGAGTTGTCCGGACTGGTCCCCCTTTACCTGGAGGCCCGCAAGGAAGTGATTTCCAGCGCTTCAGTGGAGGTCCTGGAAGATCCGCATCTGATCCAGCGTGTCCTCATCGAGTATGGCCGGGATGTTTCGGAGCAGGTCCTGATGGCCGTCCCCGGCCAGGGCGCCAATGCCGACTTCCAGGAGGAGAACGTCCGAAAGGATCTCGACCTGCTGAAGCAAGGGGTCAGCCGAAGGAACCTTTACGATCTCAGCACCCGGGACCATATGCCGACCCGTAAAGCGGTCAAGCTGATAGCGGCGGCGGGCGGCCAGTTCAGGACACTGCCCTCGGTTCCTTTTCGGATGCTGATCTTCGACCGGAAGCTGGCCGTTGTGGCACGCCAGCTCAACAGCACCGATAAGGCCGCGATGATGATCCGGGATCCCAGCCTGGTCAGTGTCTTCATCAAGGTGTTCAATTCGACCTGGGAGTTCGCTGACCCGTTCGTGGCCGAGGAGGAAACCACCTCAGCGCTCAGCGGTACCCAACAAGCCATCCTCGCAGGACTGGCTGCGGGGTACTCGGACGAGGTCATTGCCCGCCGGTTGGATCTGAGCGTGCGGACGTGTCGACGCCATATCGCCTGGATGCTCGAAACGCTGAAGGCCGACAGTCGTTTTCAGGCTGGGGCCAAAGCGAGGGACGCGGGCTGGATCTGAGGCAACACTCGTTGCTCATTGGTTAACCGCTGGCTTAGACTGCGTGAGTGAACTCACACGCAAACCTTGATCCGACATCCCTGCCCGCAGAAACCGAGGCGGCGCTCGTTCGAGCAGTCGACTCGGCCCACCGTCATGAGGCGTTGTTTTCCGATCGGGCTGCCAACATCAAGCAATCGGCGGTACGGGATGTCTTCGACATTTCCATCCAGCCGGGCCTGGTCTCGCTGGCCGGAGGAAGCCCCTATCTTCGGTCCCTGCCCCTGCAGGAGCTCGGCAACACTGCACAGCGGATCATCGCCGACCACGGCCTGGAAGCCTTGCAGTACGGCGGAGGTCAGGGGATGGAGAAACTCCGCCGCCAGATTTGCGAGGTCATGGCAGCAGAGGGGATCACAGGTGCTGATCCCGACGATTTGGTCATCACGACCGGATCACAGTCGGCGCAGGACGTCGCCGCCAAGGTCTTCTGCAATCCCGGCGACGTCATCCTCTGCGAGGACCCCACCTACGTGGGGGCGCTAAACACCTTCGAGGCGTACCAGGTGGATGTCCAGGCGGTCGCGATGGATGACAATGGTCTGGTCCCTGAGGAACTCCAGAAGAGGATCACCGAGCTTCAGGCCGAGGGCCGCACCATCAAGGCGCTCTACACGATCCCCAGCTTCAACAATCCCAGTGGGATCACTCTCGCGGCAGACCGGCGGCAGGTCATTGTCGACATCTGCACCGCCCACAACATCCTGATCCTGGAGGACAATCCGTACGGGCTGTTGCGCTTCGACGGCAAGCCGTTGACGCCCATGCGGGAGGGCAACCCTGACGACGTCATCTACCTGGGGTCCTTCTCCAAGATTTTCGCGCCGGGTGTGCGACTGGGGTGGGCGCTGGTGCCCAAGCATTTGCACCGGCGCTTCTATCTCGCCTGCGAGGCTGTGGTGCTGTGCCCGTCTCCCCTGACCCAGATGCTGGTCTCGGCCTACCTCAGCGACTACGACTGGCTGGGACACCTGGAAAATACCCGGGAGCTCTACAGCGAGCGGTGCTCCACCATGCTGGCGGCCCTGGAGCAGCACCTGCCTGCGTCGGTGACATGGACCCGCCCAGACGGTGGATTCTTCATCTGGGTTACCCTGCCCGAAGGGATCGACACCTACCCGCTGCTCTACCAGGCGATCGATGCGGGAGTGGTGTTTATCCCCGGCGCTGCATTCACGCCCTCCGATGAGCCGTCCAACAAGCTACGGCTCGCCTTCAGCGCCGTCTCCAGTGAAGATATCGTCACGGGCATCGAGCGGCTTGCCCCGATCCTGCAGAAGGCCATCGAGGTGAACCGTGCGTAAGCGGAAGCTAGCGGTTCCGGGAACGCAGGCGATCCAGGACCACCGAGACGGCCAACAGCAGGACGGCAAGAATCAGCAGCCGGACAACAAAGTTCAGTTCGGGGAAGAGGAACTGCAGCAGGGTTGATCCGAGGAAAGCTGCCAGAAGCATCGGCAGCAGCCGCTTCAGATAGGAGCCGGTGGACGTCGGGGTGTTGGCGCGGTCACGGTCGGGTCGCTGACCCGGTCTGGGATGATTTGGCATAAGGGTTTCCAGCCTAAGCGAGAAAACGTCAGTCGAGCAGCAGTGCTGGTTCTTCCAGGATGGATGCGACGTCGGCCATGAACCGCGCGCTCAGATCCCCGTCGACCACCCGGTGGTCGAAGGATCCGCCCAGCGTGGTGATCCACCGTGGGACAACGACGCCGTCGACCACCCACGGTTTCTGTTTGATCGTCCCGAAGGCCACGATCGCCACCTCACCGGGATTGATGATCGGCGTCCCGGTGTCGATGCCGAGGGCTCCGATGTTCGTGACCGTCAGCGACCCACCCTGCATCTGTGCCGGCTGGGTTTTCCCTGCCCGGGCGGTGGTAGCCAGCTCATTAAGCGCCACGGCGAGTTCCTTGAGTGTCAGATCCTGGGCGTCCTTGATGTTTGGGACCATCAGACCCCTCGGAGTCGCGGCGGCAATGCCCAGGTTCATGAAGTGCTTGACCAGGATCTCGTCGCCGGCCCAGGTGGCGTTGACCGCCGGGTTGCGGGCTGCGGCCCAGATCACCGCCTTGCAGAGAATGAGGAGGGGGGAAACCTTGATACCTTCGAAATCAGGCGATGCTTTGAGTCGCTTGACGAATTCCATCGTGCGGGACGCGTCAACATCCACGAAGATGCTGACGTGGGGTGCCGAGAAGGCACTCTCCACCATCGCTCTCGCCGTCGCCTTGCGGACGCCCTTCACGGGCAACCGTTCGATGCGCTGGTCCTGTGGTTTCTGCGGCGCGTCCCAGAACGTGTTGGCGCCGTCCTGGCCGGCGTCCCGTTGGTTCTGGTAACCCAGGAGATCACGCTTGGTCACCTCTCCGGAGCGTCCGGTCCCCTCCACGTCGGCCAGGTCGATGCCCAGGTCACGGGCAACCTTCCGGACCGGCGGTTTCGCGAGGATCCGCAGGGGTGGTCCCGCCGCGGCGGGAGCCGCGGCGGGCGCACGCCCGGGTCGCACAATCGGCTCGGATGCGGGACGTCGTGGCCTCCGCTTCACCGAGTCGGCCTTCGGCCCGGTTCCCACGAGAGGACCCGCGGCAGGCGCCTCCTGGGAGTCCCGGGGGTCGGCGGCGGTCGGCGGGTTGCTGGCCGGCGGGGTGGCCAGCTCACCGGGCATCTGGGGGGCGGGGACATCGCCGTCACCGTCAGCGACAGAGATGATCGGGGTGCCGACCTCAATGGTTTCCCCCTCAGCGGCGAGCAGCTCCGCGACGACGCCAGCGTACGGGGACGACAGCTCGACGAGCGACTTGGCGGTCTCGATCTCCACAATGATGTCGTTGACCGCCACCACACTGCCGGGCTGAACCACCCAGCGCACGATCTCCGCTTCGGTGAGTCCCTCGCCGACATCGGGAAGGTTGAATGTATTAAGTGTCATGGGGTTCCTCTAGTAGGCCAGGGCACGGTCGAGGGATTCGAGGATGCGGTCGATATCGGGAAGGTAGTGATCTTCCATCCGGGCGACCGGGTAGGGCAGGTGGAAACCGCCCACGCGCATCACGGGTGCCTGCAGCGACAGGAAGGCCCGTTCCGACACCCGCGCGGCCAGCTCACCACCGATTCCCCCGAACGTGGGGGCCTCATGGGCGATGATCAATCTCCCGGTTTTCTGCACGGAGGCTGTTACGGTGTCGAAATCCATGGGAGAGACCGACCGCAGGTCAATGACCTCGACACTGGTGCCATCCTCTGCGGCGGCGTTGGCCGCCGCTAAGGCAACCGGCACGAGGGGGCCGTACGCCACCACGGTGGCGTCGGTGCCTTCGCGGAGCACGTGGGCGGCAAACGGATTTCCCGGGGGTGTGGTGAGGTCAACCTCGCCCTTCAGCCAGTACCGCCGTTTGGGCTCGAAGACGATGACCGGGTCGTCACAGTCGATGGCCTGCTGGATCATCCAGTAGGCGTCTTGCGGGTTGGAAGGGGTGATGATTCGCAGCCCAGCGGTGTGGGCGAACAACGCTTCGGGTGATTCGGAGTGGTGCTCGACGCTTCCGATCCCACCCCCGTACGGGATCCTGATCACCACAGGAACCCGCAGCATTCCGTCGCTGCGGGCGTGCATCTTCGCCAACTGGGTGGTGATCTGGTTGAAACCGGGAAAGACGAATCCGTCGAACTGGATCTCACAGACTGGTCGGTAGCCGCGCAGGGCCAAGCCGATGGCCGTCCCGATGATGCCCGACTCACCGAGCGGTGTGTCGACCACCCGGTCGGCACCGAATTCGGCTTTCAGCCCCTCGGTGACCCGGTAGACACCCCCGAGTGCTCCAATGTCCTCCCCCATCAGCAGGGTGGCGGGTGAGTCTTTCAGAGCGGCGCGGAGGCCCTCGTTAATCGCCTTGGCAATGGTCATGACCGGCATCTACTTGCCCCCTTCGTCCGCCGGTGCGAAACCGGCCTCGTAGTCCCGCCACTGACGTAACTCTTCCTGGACGAGGGGATGGGGCTCGGCATAGGCGGTGCCGAAGCGGTGGCTCAGGTCCGGGGCCTCCATCGCCAGCACGGCTTTCCGAAGCCTGGCCGCCTGCTCCACCGCCTCCCCTTCCAGATCGGTGAAAAAGGAATCCGGTGTCCCGGTGGCCCTGAGGTGGCTTTCCAGCCTACGCAGCGGGTCACGGGCCACCCAGGACTCTTCCTCGGCGGAGGCCCGGTACTTGGTCGGGTCATCCGCAGTCGTGTGGGCGCTCATGCGATAGGTGAAGGCCTCGATCAGCACCGGACCTTTGCCGCGCCGGGCATGGTCCAGCGCCCACGCGGTGACAGCGTTGACTGCGAGTATGTCGTTGCCGTCCACGCGGACGCCGGGAAAGCCGTAGCCCGCAGCCCGCTCGGCGAGTGGCACCCGGGTCTGGACCTCCGACGGCACCGAAATGGCCCAGTGGTTGTTCTGGCAGAAGAAGACCACCGGGGCGTTGAACGAGGCGGCGAACACCATTGCCTCGTGGACGTCTCCCTCTGAACTGGCACCGTCACCGAAGTAGGCGACAGCCGCGGCGGGCACAGCGTCCGGATCGGCGGCCCGGTCCCGCTGGATGCCCATCGCGTAGCCCACCGCATGGAGCGTCTGGGCGGCAAGGACCAGGGTGTAGAGCTGGAAGTTGTGTTCCCGCGGGTCCCAGCCGCCATTGGTGGTCCCGCGGAAGAGACGCAGGATGTTGGGCAGATCAACCCCTCGGGTCAGGGCGACGCCGTGTTCCCGGTAGGTGGGGAAAGCGTAGTCAGCTGCCTGCATCGCCCGCCCGGAGCCAATCTGGGCGGCCTCCTGGCCGGTGAGGGGAACCCACAGGGCGAGCTGGCCCTGGCGCTGCAGGGCCGTCGACTCCTGGTCAAAACGCCTGATCAGGAACATGTCCCGATACAGGCCGGGATAGGTTGCCGGATCCGGGGCGAAGTCGCCAAAGCGATCATCCGGGACCAGGTGCCCGTCCTCGGTGAGCAGCTGGACCATCGCTGGCTGCTCCTGCGGGGGTCCGGTCACCACACCGTCGGTGCGGCCGGGCTTGAGTCCGGAGGTTGTTGATCGCGCACCGTCCATACATGCTCCCTCAGCGTCTTTATATACCTCAAATGGAATGTTTTGGGGGGACATGCCATCCTGCGCATGTACCTCGTCCACCCTAGCGACGTGATCGTGCGCAACCCATTTGTGACGTTCTACGAAACCCCGGGGCCGAACGAAAAGGAGGCGCACAGTTCAAGGAAACGGGTGTTTGCCTCGGGCTCACCGATGCTTACCCGGGCTCCCTCGGCGCCGAAGGCCCGCACCGACAGGGCCTGCTGCTCGGCCAGGGCACCGAATTCGGCGGTCTTCTCACCCAACGCGAGCCAGACGAAGTTGCCCTCAGCGTTCGGGACCGTCCACCCCAGTGAGCGCAGGCCGTCGACAACCCTGGTGCGTTCCTCAACGATTCCCTGGACACGTTCCTTGACCTCGTCGAAGTGCTCAAGGGACGTAACTGCTGCCTGCTCGGCAATCTGGGAAACTGCGAATGGCACCGCGCTCACCCTCAGGTGCTGGGTCAACTCCGGCTGTGAGACGGAGTAACCCACGCGAAGGCCGGCCAGCCCGTGCGCCTTGGAGAAGGTGCGCAAGACCACCACGTTCTGATGCTCCCGGTACATCGCCAGCCCGTCCACAGCCTCCGGGTCGCGGACAAACTCCTG
Organism: Arthrobacter sp. 147(2020); assembly: GCF_013116715.1. Classification (NCBI taxonomy): domain Bacteria; kingdom Bacillati; phylum Actinomycetota; class Actinomycetes; order Micrococcales; family Micrococcaceae; genus Arthrobacter; species Arthrobacter sp. 147(2020). The sequence continues at coordinate 2,713 of NZ_JABFOM010000018.1, read as the reverse complement.
GTAGGCCTCATCGATGACCACAACGATGTGGCCGGGCACCCGACGCAGGAAGTCGCTCACATCGGCCTGCTTCAAAATCGGCCCGGTGGGATTATTGGGGGTGCAGAGCAGGATTACCCGCGTCCGGTCGGTGATGGCGGCCAGCATCGCTTCGAGATCGTGGGTGCCATCTTGCTGCAGCGGGATCTGGACCCCTGCCGCCCCGGCCAGGCCCACACAGATCGGATACGCCTCGAAGGACCGCCACGGGTAGATCACTTCGTCAGCGGCGTCGTAGTCATTCTGTCCGGCGAAAGTGGCAAGGACCTGGTTCAGCGCCCCCAAGCTGCCGGCGCCGGTAACGATATCCTCGGCGGGAACCGCGAGGAATGCAGCCAGCGCGTTGCGCAGCGCAGTGGTCATCGGGTCCGGGTACCGGTTGATGTGGGTTTGGGAGGCAATGGCCGCCAGCACCGAGGGAAGGGGCGGGAGCGGGTTCTCGTTGGAGGACAGCTTGTAGCTCTGCAGGCCCTCCACCACAACGGGAGGCTTGCCTGCGGCATACCGGGGGAGCCGCCCCAGCACGCTGCGGGGATGGACTGAAAGTTCCTGTGCCCCGGCGTCGTCGCCCTGGCGCTCTGGTGTTGTCATGGCCCCAGCTTATCGCTGGGCTTGCATCACGCCGTATGACAGCATGGAGGGATGCTCAAGTTCATTGTCCGGATCCTGATCAATGCGCTGGCACTGTTTGTCGCGGCCTGGCTCCTCCCGGGGATTGCCGTCGGGTCCACAACTGCCGGTGAAGACACCACGGCCGTGGTCCTTTCCTACCTGTTTGTCGGCCTGGTGTTCGGAATCGTGAATGCGCTGGTCCGCCCGGTCGTTGCCCTCCTGTCCCTGCCGCTCACCATCCTCACCCTGGGGCTGTTCACTATTGTGATCAACGCCGGCATGCTGATGCTCACGGCGTGGCTGACCTCGTTCACGCCGATTCAGTTCTCGGTCGATGACTTCTTCTGGTCTGCCATCCTCGGATCCCTCATCATCAGCGTGGTGTCGATGGTCGCCGGATCACTCACGGGAACACGGCGGTAGGCTCCAGAACAGCCGCTCACCCGTGACTGTCCCAGGTCAATCCCGCCCCTGCCGGTCCGGCAGGGCTGTGCGGTCACTGCGTGGCAGTCGCCGCACCCGGAACACATGCCGCTGTGCTGGTGACCGCCTGCCGAGCGTGGTGCCCACCACGCCAAGGGTCGCGACGAGGGAGGGGTGAACGCTGGCATCCGCCGCCTCGGCTCCAGCGAGATAAGTCGGGAGCTTATGGGCGGGGCCGAGCCCCTTTTCACTGGTAGGGACATCCTCCGCCGGCTCTTCGAGCGTCACAGTGACCCTGTTGTGCTCGTCGGGGTTCGCTGTGCCGTCTACCTGATGGACCCAGTCGTCGGCGTGTTCCAGGTGCAGGTAGGTGGCGTCACCGGAGGCCTCCCGCCCGGTGGGTGACCCGGCCGTGAGAACTAGTTCCAGTGAGTAGTCTTCGACCACCCGCGGATCCTGAGCAATGTTGGCAGCATGCATACCGCCCTGGCTGTACCCGACCACCATGACCCGGTCCCCGCGGGAGGCACCCGACTCCGCGAGCGCTCGATGGACGGCGTCGGCGACGAATGTGCTGTCGTAGTGGACCGCCTCGACTATGCCGGTCGGGTCAAAAGGATTGTCGGTGGCGACGGCAGCTGTCCCCTGGGTGCCCGGCAGTACCACCACGAAAACCGGACCCTCGGGGCGTTGCACCTTAAGCACTTCGAAGATGCCGGGCCCCTCAGCATCAAGCGAATCGATACGCTGCAGCAGGCCTGCGGCAGTCCCGTCAACGGTGATGGTGGTGTCTGCTGGCAACCGGTCCAGGCCGAGGGGTGTGGGTTCCGCGAAATGGCCGGCATTGGCGGTTCCAATCAGCCGATGCAGGTCATGTTCAATCATTCCCACCCCGGCATGCACTGCGCCGGCCGCCATCTGGGCCATCGCCTCGGCCGCCGCGTAGGCTAGTCTGCTCAATTCGATCCGTTGGGCGGTGTCCCGCATTTCAGCGTCGCAGCTGGACAGCGCGGCGCGCGCGCCGTCGAGAGCGTTGACGGCAGCGTATCCGATAGGGTCGGAAGCTACCTCAGTGGAGTTGAGGAGCATCTGCAGTCGCCACTGCAGGTCGCCGCACTGATGCAGAATCTCACGCAGTTCATCCGCCAGGACCCCGAGAAGATGCGCCCCGTGCCCCAGTTCGCTCCACTGGAAGCTGATGCTTCCTACCCCGCCACGCACCGCGATACCGTCGGGGCCGCGACTCTGGGAAAAGGGGATGGGGACCAGGTCCGTTATTCCGGTCATGAGCGCTGTTGCTCCAGGAACCGGCGGAGTTCGTCAGTGCGGAGGGTCGCGGCGAACGCGGCAACCTGGGCGGCGGACTCCCTGAGTTGCTCACCGGCCTGCCGCACCCCGCGCACCTGACGCGTCAGGTAGGCGCTGAAGTTCCGGCCGGCCGGCGATTCCCAGTCGAGAGCGGTCACCGCTGCCATGCGGGAGGCAACGTCATCGACTGTCTCCGCGTACACCAGTACCTGCGAGCTGATCGAGGCGGCGGCCGAACTGTCCACAGCCCAGGGTTCGCACGACCAGTCCGCGCGGTAGCTCACCTGTCTGCCCTCCCTCCCACCCGATACCCGTTTGGCTCCCCTTGCAC
>NZ_JABFOM010000017.1:0-73669 GCF_013116715.1 Arthrobacter sp. 147(2020) | reverse complement strand
GGATTGGAGGGGTCGGGGTTGGTGGGCACTGTCAGGCTTCCGTGTAGGGGATGAATGCTTCGATGCGGTACCCGCCGCCGGTTTGCGCTCCGGCGGCCAGATTCCCATCGTAAAGTCTGACTCTCTCGCGCATCCCCTTGATGCCCTGTTCTGCACCGACGGACAACGGGTCCGCGCCAGCGCCGCGGCCGTCGTCGTCGATCGTCAGGCTCAGCCCGCGGGGTGTCCATGCCTGCTCGACGACGGCGCGCGCGTCCGGGCCCGCATGCTTGAGTACGTTGGTGAGGGATTCCTGCACCACCCGGTAGGCGGTGAGCTCGGCACCGGCAGGAAGCTCCCGACGGCTGGTGCCCTTGACCGTGTAGCTAGTGGTGAGACCCGCACGCTGCACTGTCTCAATCAGCGTGGGGATGTCGGTGAGTACTGGGAGGGGACGGGTGGAGGCTTCCTCATCCCCGCGCAGGACACCCAGCAAACGGCGCATTTCGCGCAGCGACGCCCTGCCGGTCTCAGCGATCGTAGCCAGCGTCGCGGGAGCCACCGCTGCGTTCTGTGCGCTCGCGTACCTGGCGCCGTCGGCCTGGGTGATGATGACCGACAGCGAATGGGCCACAATGTCGTGCATTTCCCGGGCAATGTGGCTGCGTTCGTCGGCGGCGGCCAGATCCCGCTCCTGCTGGCGTTCAACCTCCAGGCGTCGGGCACGGTCCTCGAGCGCCCGGAGGGTGAGCCGCCGGTTGCGGGCCAGGTCGCCGAACGCCCAGCACAGCAGAACCAAGGCCTGGACCAGCACCGCGATCACCACAAAGAGGGGGAGCGATGCGTCCCGCATCTCGAACGGGCTGATGCCGAACTCGGCGCTGTATCTCACCAATCCCGCGAAACACCCCACCGAAGCGACCGCCAGCCCGCCAAGGCTTGCCCAGCGGGGTGCATACGCGGCCAGGGCATACAGGGCGATCAGCACGGCGACCTGGCCTGGTTGTGGCCACACATAGAAGATGATTTGCAGCACCGAGACGGCAGCGATCAGGCCGGCGGCCAGAACAGGCTGTGATCGCCGCCAGGCAAGCGGGAGAACTAGCCCGACCGCCGCAACCATCTCAATGGGGCGGAAAGCGGAAATCAGCGTGGGGGTCACCAGCAATAAGAACAGCACCGCCATGATCACGAAGTCCACGCGTCCCGGGTGGGCGCGCAGCACCCGTGCGAGGCGATGATGGAGGTCCATGAAACCCAACTCTAGAGCCGGAAAGCGACGCGCACATCAGCCCGCGGGTGGAGATCAGGGTGGGTCGCCGCTAGGCCCGCAGGTGAGACGTCTCAAAAAGTGAGACAGGTTGTCCATCATGTGGTCCCAATCCATAGCCTGTTCCTATGAGCGAATCCTCTTCACCAGTCCAGCTGGCAGTCATCCCCGGCGACGGAATCGGCCCGGAGGTCATCGCCGAGGCGGTCAAGGTGCTCCACAGCGTCACCGCCACCCTCGATACCTCCTTTACGCTGACCGAGTACCCGCTGGGGGCGGAGCACTGGCTGGCCACCGGAGAGACCCTTCCGGACGAGACCCTCGAAAAGCTGCGGCAGCATGACGCGATCCTCTTCGGCGCCGTCGGCGCAGCACCGGGAGACACCCGGATCCCCTCGGGGCTGATCGAGCGGGAAATGCTGCTGAAGCTCCGGTTCGCACTGGACCACTTTGTGAACCTGCGACCCTCCCGCCTTTATCCCGGCATTGCGAGTCCGCTGGCGGCGCCGGGCGCCATTGACTTCATTGTGGTCCGCGAAGGCACCGAGGGCCCCTACGTCGGCAACGGAGGCTCACTGCGCACAGGTACCGTCCATGAGATTGCCACCGAGGTATCCCTGAATACGGCACACGGGGTGGAACGGGTGGTCCGAGACGCGTTCCGGCGGGCCAACGACCGGCCGCGCCGCCACCTCACGCTGGTGCACAAGCACAACGTCCTGGTGTACGCCGGTCACCTCTGGAAGCGAACGGTCGAGGCCGTCGCCGCCGAGTTCCCCGACGTCACCCACGACTACCTTCATGTTGACGCCGCGATGATCTTCCTGGTCACTGACCCTGCCCGGTTCGACGTCATCGTTACCGACAACCTGTTCGGCGATATCATCACTGATCTGGCCGCGGCAGTCACGGGCGGGATCGGTCTCGCCGCGTCGGGCAACATCAACATGGACCGCACCGCACCCAGTATGTTCGAGCCCGTCCACGGCTCTGCCCCCGACATCGCCGGGAAGCAGGTGGCCGACCCGACGGCGGCAATTCTCTCGGTTGCCTTGATGCTGCATCACCTCGGGTTCGACGATGCGGCGGCCCGCGTGGAGCGTGCCGTGGACGACGACGTCGCCTCCCGGACCGGCGAGGCCCGCACCACAGCCCAAATCGGCGATGCGATCGCCGCTTTGGTGTCCTAAGCTGGTTAACCATGACAGCCACCGACCTGGAATTTAGCCAGCGCCCCTCCGCCAACCCCAAATCCGATCAGGAGCGCGCCGAGATTCTCGCCGAGCCAGGGTTCGGAAACCACTTCACCGATCACACAGTCGTGGTCGACTTCAAGGCTGACAGCACCGGTGCCGGCGGGTGGGGCAACGCCCGCCTCGAAGCCTACGGACCCATTGCGCTCGACCCGGCTGCAGCAGTGCTGCACTACGGGCAGGAAATCTTCGAGGGGATGAAGGCCTACCGCCACGAGGACGGGTCGGTGTGGACGTTCCGTGCCGACCAGAATGCCGCCCGCCTTAACCGTTCAGCCGCACGCCTTGCGTTGCCGCAGCTTCCCGAGAGCATCTTCCTGGAGTCCCTCCGCCAGCTGGTGGCCGCGGATCAGAACTGGATCCCCACCCGCGAGGGCGAGAGCCTGTACCTGCGGCCATTCATGATTGCCACCGAAGCGTTCCTTGGTGTGCGGCCGGCACGGGAAGTGTCCTTCAGGGTTATCGCCTCGCCGGCAGGTAACTACTTCGGTGGGGAACTGGCGCCCGTGGACATCTGGGTTTCCCGTAACTACGCCCGCGCCGGGCGTGGCGGCACCGGCAACGCGAAGTGCGGAGGCAACTACGCCGCATCCCTCGCCGCGCAGCTGGAGGCCGAGGCCCAGGGTTGCAAGCAGGTTCTCTTCCTGGACCAGTTCAATGACAACGCCGTCGAGGAACTCGGCGGAATGAACGTTTTCTTCGTCTTCAAGGACGGGTCACTGGTGACCCCCGCCCTGTCCGGCACCATCCTGGAGGGCGTCACCCGTTCATCGGTGATCCAGCTGGGCAAGGACCGGGGCCTGACGGTCACCGAGCGGAAGATCACCCTCGATGAATGGCGTGACGGGGTTGCCTCCGGTGACATCACCGAGGTGTTCGCCTGCGGTACCGCTGCGGTCATCACCCCGATCGGTCAGCTGAAGGACGGCTCCGAGGTGATCGGCGCCCCCGATTCGAAGGCTGGCGAAGTTACCATGTCGATCCGCGAACAGCTGCTCGGCATCCAGACCGGCACCTCGGAGGACACCCACGGGTGGCTGACCCGGCTGGTCTAATCACGCATCAGTTCTGAACGACCGGAACGCCTGCAGAAGACTGCGGGCGTTCCGGTCGTTAATTGGCCATGAGTTGAGGGGCCAAGAGAGGTGAAAGGCTAGAAGGCCAGGGGCAGGGTGGCCGAGGATCGCAGCAGCGCTGTGGTCTCCTCGACCGGCAAGGGCCGGCTGAAGTAGTAGCCCTGGCCTCCGATGCAACCCATCTCCTGCAGCTTCTGCACCTGCTCGTACGTTTCGATGCCTTCGAAGACTGCTTCCAACCCCGCTGCGCGGATCAGTTGGAGGATTGCCGAAATGAAGCCGAACTGGATGGACCCGGTGGACAGTTCATTGAGCAGGGACCGGTCCACTTTGACCATGCTGACGGGCAGCTTGCGCAGGTAGCTGATGGAGGAGTACCCGGTGCCGAAATCGTCGATCTCGATGCACACGCCGAGTTGCTTCAGGCTCAGCAACGAATAGGTCTCCACCTCGCCACCGGTCACCAGAGCGGTCTCGGTGATCTCCAGCACCAGTGCAGCTGGAGGGATGTCGAACCGCCGCAGGAGCCCACGGACGTAGTCCACCAGGTCGAGCTGCTGCAGTTCCACGGCGGACAGGTTGAGCCGGAGCTGGAAGTCGTCGTCGAGCTGCAGTTCCGCCCGCCACAGTGAGTACTGGCGGATCGCGGCGGCCATCACCCACCGATCCAGTTCGACCACTGCACCGATCTCCTCGGCCAGCGGGATGAATTCGTCGGGCATGATGAAACCACGGGTGGGGTGATTCCACCGGACCAGCACCTCAAGTCCGAGTACCCGCCCGTCGCGCAGGTCCACCACTGGCTGGTAGTTGAGGGAGAGCTGATCCGTCGAGATGGCGTCCCTGAGCTCGGACGCGATCTGGCTGCGCAACTGGCGCTGGTAGAGCATGACCGGTTCGAAGACCTTGATGGTGCTGCGGCCTTCGCGTTTGGCTGCGTACATGGCGGTATCGGCGTCGAGCAGGATGCTTTCAGCCTCCTGACGCGGATCGGCAAGCCTCACGCCGATGCTGGCACGGGAGAAGACGTGGAGCTCGGCAAGCGAAATCCGGTCCCCCAGGGCGGCGAGGGCCCGGTTGGCGATCCCGAGGGCTATCTCCAGTGTGGCTTCAGGGACCAGGATGGCGAACTCGTCGCCGCCAAGTCGCGCCACGGTGTCGGTCTCGCGGACCACCCCTTCCAGGCGGCGGGCCACCTCCTGGAGCACGCGGTCACCAGCGTCGTGCCCGAAACTGTCGTTGACGTCCTTGAAGGAGTCGAGGTCGAGCAGGATGATGGCGGGCGGGGGAGTGTCCCCGTCCGCGTCCAGCTGTTCCTGAAGTTTGCCCAGCAGGGCGATCCGGTTGTCCAGACCGGTCAGGGCATCGGTCATGGCCATGTTCCGCATGTCGAGGTGCGCCTGATGGAGCATTGCGGTGCGGTTCTCCACCCGCTCTTCGAAGTCGCGGTAGACCAGTTCCAGCTCTTCGGCGAGGAGGTTGAAGCCGGTGATGACGGCGTCGACGTCGTCGCGTGCCTCAGAGGGTTCCATCCGGCTGCTGAGGTCGCCGCGGGAGAGCCTGACGATCCCATCGACCAGCATGGCCAGGCGCGGATCGGCGTCTTTCTTAGGCATCCGGGCTGCTTCCTAACCAGGCCAAGGCCTCGGACTCGGTGCTAAAGAACCGGGTGGGGCACGGGGGCGGGTCGCCACCGAGCAGGAAGTTCGCGAGCACCCGGTCAACAGGGGTTTCGCCCAGAACGGCGATCGCAGAGGAGGTGCGTGAGGAGGTGAAGACAGCCCGCGCTTCGCGGCTGATCGCGCTCACTCCCGTGATTTCCAGCAGGACCGGGCGTAAATCGTCTCCTGACAGAGCCCTCGCCCTGGCAGCGTGTGCCTCAGCAATTTCACCGGTGATCTCCACGCCCCGGGGCATGACCAGCCTAATTACCCGGTCCGGCTGACCCTCCCGCACCCGATCATCTTGTGTAGTTATAGCCGACATGCTGCCTTTCACTCCGACTGCGTCTCTGTCCGGTTGTTGGCAAACCAATCCCTACCGCGAGGAGATCCGGCGACGGCGGTCGTTGGAGCCCCGGAGATCACGGTTGAGCCGACGGTCACCGTGATACAGGATCGATGACCAGTCGGCTTCTTCGGGGGTTTTCTCAATTACCCGCGACTTTGTTTCAGGCTTCTTGCGGGGGGATACGTAGAGCCAGTTTAGGACTCCAAGAACCATGTCCACAATTGAATTGTTCACCCCAATGTAGGCGCGGATGGCTCCCGCCGCCAGTATTGCGTTGAATCCCGCGAACGCGGCGTTGCCCCAGTTGCCCTGGGCGACATCGCGCCACAGGGTCAGGACGGAGAAGGCCACGATGGCGTAGGGGATAAAGACGTACAGGGCTGGTGCCGCCGTCCGGTCCTTGACCTTGGGAGTACGGACGAAGGGAATCTTCTCGCCGGTGAACGCCTGCTGAATGGATTTCAGCACACCCGCCAGGTTCACGGGGAGCAACACGATGTTGAACCCGTAGATCCTGAAGATGTCGCTGAACCGGTGGCCGCAGTCCCTCAGATCGCTTCCCATGGCCAGGAAGTAGGGCAGCGCGGTCAAAAAGACCAGGGGGCTCAGGAGCCGGCTGTCGTACGGGTACATCAGCAGGAAGAGCAGTCCGAAGCTCGCCCAGGCGATGGAGGCCATGTAGTTGACCCGGAGCAGCACTTCCCGCATCAGGATCCGGTCCCGGCGGTAGCGCCGCTCGGAGAGCTGGTTCCACAGCTTCGGCAGAATCAGGAGCCCGCCGTTGGCCCACCGGCGGCGCTGTACCACGAGCGAACCAAAGTCAGGGGGAGTGGCGCTGTAGCTGAGCCGCTCAGGATAGTTGACCAGCGTCCACCCGTGGGCCCCGAGGTCAACGCTCGACTCGGTGTCCTCAATGACCGTCCGGTCCTGGATGTAGGTGTGGATCTCGAACCCGCCAACATCCTCGACCTCAAGGATGTCCATGAGGGCTTCCTTGCGGATGACTGCGTTGGCTCCCACCCAGAACGTGGCGCCGTAGTAGGACATGCCCTGGTGCAGGATGTGCTGGATGTCGGTGGTGGCGCCAGCCACCCGTTCAATGCGGGTGGGTGCCCCACGGAAGGAGGAGTACGGGGTCTGGGTGACCGCTACCCGCTCGTTGCCGGGTGATTCCAGAAGGTAGACCAAACGGAGGCAGTAGTCGCGGAGCAGGAGGGAATCGGCGTCGAGGGTGAGGAGGTAGGTGGTGTCCGGGACATCGAGGTCCACCTGGGCCGGACCCTCGGCGGGACGCAGGATAGTGCCGTTGGGGGATTCCTCCTGGTGCCAGCGCTTCCCCATCAGGGAAATGTAGGAGTTGAGGTTCATCGCCTTGTTTGCCTCGTGCGACAAGGACGCGAACTTCTTGCGCTCGAACGTTTCCAGCCGGACAGTGAAGATGCGGCAGAGCCGCAGGTACAGCTCGTCCAGCCGGTCAGCGTCCGGTTGCTGGCCCTGGGCACGGGCTGCGGTGAGGCCCAGCAACGTGAGCCGAAGTTCGCGGGCCAGCCCCATCAGCACCAGGTCGACGAAGAACTCGTCCACGTGGTCCTCGATGCTCTCCGCGGCGGCCATGTCCTCGAGCCAGGTTGCGGCGGCGACGTACTCGGTGGTGAGCAGTTCAAGCTCGTCAATGCCGTCTTCGATGGGTGCCGCGAGACGTTCGCGGAAGCCGGTGAGGGAGTCGTTGAACCGGGTGGAGGGTTCGAGTAGCTGGGCTTCGATGTTCTCAGTGAGTTCCCGGGTGATCCGCAGCCGCTCGGCCACGGCGGGGTCGGACGGGGCGGGAGGATCGTCGAGCAGAAGGACCACTTTCAGGTCCGGGAACTCCTGGAGGGCTGCGGACCAGAGGGTGGCACGAACCACCTGCGGCTCCTCGGCGTAGGAGGGGACCAGGACGGTAATCCCGTCATCGTACTGCGCGAAGTGCCGGTCCAGCTCGCCGCGGGGTACCCGCTTGTGGTCCCTGAAGCGGTACAGGGCGCCCTGCCGCGCCACCAGGTACAGCAGCGCCGAAAAGGTGAGGAACGTGACCACGATGAGGTAGGAGACGGCCTCGAACTGGAACCGGAAACCCGCGGTGGGGTTCTCGATGAGCTGCCGAAGGATCGTGGTGATGACATACGACGCCCAGCCAACCATGGTCGCCACGATAGCCAGCCGACCCAGCGCAATCTTCCGGCGCGACGGCGTCGGGTGGACAATCGACAGGGGTTCGGAGCGTTTCTCCGCGCCCCATTGCCGCTTACGGGCCGCCGGAGGCAAATCCTTGCTCTTTACGACGGGCGCTGCAGTCACCTTGTGATCCTTCATCTCGCTCCCCAGCGACTCGATTGCAGGATTGACTCCCACCTATCCCTGCGCAGCCGGCACGTGCCGTACCACCGCGGGGGTGGGTTTTATCTGCGTTCACGTTTGACACTGAGACCTGGCACATGACCAATACAGCGGTTCGATGACGCTGTAACGATAACACTTGCAGTCAAGACCTATAGTGAGTGCATAACATTAATGTTTAGTGTTCAAGTAACCCTGGCTCAGCAGGGGCGAATATTTCTTGGAGTGCACAGTGGCAAGACATTTTCCGGGCCGAAAACTCTCGATCGTCCGGCTCGTTCTTGTGGTGGGGGTTCTTGCCGCAGTAGTGGGTGCATCATTTACCGGGTGGAACCGTTTCGAGGACGCCCGGGCCGCTGAAGGCACCGGATCCTGGTTCACCGGATACGTCGACGCCACTGCTACTCCGTTCTACGCGTTCGAGCGTCCACGGACCGACGAGGGCAACTCTGTCATGCTGTCCTTCATCGTTGCCGACCCCGAGAGTCCGTGCGAACCGTCGTGGGGTGCGGCCTACAGTTTCGACGAGGCCGAGTCCACCATGGATCTGGACCGGCGGATTGCGCGGCTGGTTCAGGGTGGCGGCGAGGTGGCCGTGTCCTTCGGAGGCCTGCTCAATGACGAGCTTGCCACCTCCTGCACCGACGTTGACGATCTCAAGGACGCCTACGCTTCAGTTGTTGACCGGTACAACCTCACCACCGTCGATCTGGACGTGGAGGGCGAGAACCTCCTGGATACCGAGGCTGGCGAGCGCAGGGCCGAGGCGTTGTCCCTGCTGCAGGAAGAGCGACTGGCAGCTGACGAACCATTGAACATCTGGCTCACACTTCCGGTGGCCCCCTCCGGTCTGACCGAGCCGGGGACCACCGCCGTCACGCAAATGCTTGAGGGTGGGGTTGATCTCGCAGGCGTCAACATCATGACCATGGACTTCGGGGGCAGCAAGCCCCCGGCGATGAGCATGCTCGACGCATCGATCGCGGCTGCAGAGGCCACGCATTCGCAGCTCTCCACTCTCTACAGCCGGGCGAACATGGCGCTCGGCCCGCAGGCGCTCTGGACGAAACTGGGGCTGACCCCGATGGTGGGGCAGAACGACGTCGTCAGCGAGGTCTTCTCCCTCGAGGACGCCGCGGGGCTTAATGCCTTCGCCGTCGAGCGCGGGATCGGCCGGATGTCCATGTGGTCACTGAACCGGGATGCCACCTGCAGCGACAACTATGCCGACGTGTCGGTGGTGTCGGTGGGCTGCAGCGGCATTGACCAGGACGGGCTGAGCTTCGCGCAGATTCTGGGACAGGGGTTTGAGGGAAGCTCCGAGAGCATCCCGACCGCGTCAGCGACACCGGAGCCCACCCCCGAGCTGGTCGAGGACGATCCCGAAACCAGCCCGTACCCCATCTGGTCCGAGGACGCTACCTACGTTGCTGAGCAGCGTGTGGTCTGGCACGGCAACGTCTATGTTGCCAAGTGGTGGAATGAGGAGTCGACTCCCGACAACCCGGTACTGCAGGCCGACGAGACGCCGTGGACTTTGATCGGACCGGTGCTGCCGGGCGAGAAACCCGTCAGCGCACCCACCATTCCCGCGGGTCTCATCGACGAGTGGGATCCCGAGGAAGTCTATGAGAGCGGTGATCGGATCCGGCTCGATGACCATGTGTTCGTGGCCAAGTGGTGGAGCCAGGGGGACAGCCCCGAGGCTGCCCTGCAGGGGTCGGCCGGATCGCCGTGGAACCGGCTGAGCAACGACGACGTCGTCAAACTCCTGGAGGAACTCGAGAACGACGACGCCAGCGGGCCGACGCCAACCCCGCGGGCAACCAGCACCGGCGCCGGTAGCTCCAGCACTTCGAGCCCCAGCCCCAGCACCGACGACGACTCTTAGTCCAGAGCAGCGCCTAGATTCGGTGCCGCTTCTTAGTTGGCGCGGTCCGAGTCAGGGAGTGCGCCTGGACGGGCGCTTACCAGTAGCGACTTTAGGATGACGACCGGTCGTCCGACGGATTTCTCCGGATAGACGCTAGGAAGCACTTTCCTCGGGCTGCAATAGCGAGTCGATAACCGCGGAAACATGCTCGGCTCGGTCTTGGGCTCCAGCCTGAATGAACAGACTCCGGGCAGTGTCGAGGAAGCTCAATGCCTCAATAACGTCTCCGCGACCCACGAGCGCTCGCCCTAGCAATAGGTTGGCTTCTCCTGCAGTCTGCGAGGCGAGGATTGTCCCCTCAGAGCAGATTGGCTTGAGTCGTTTCACAGCGGCGTTGAGCTGGCCGGTCAGGACCAGCCAGTGGGCGCGGGTAAGGGAGAGCTCTAGTTGGTCGCGCTCGTTGCCGCCGACGATCGAGCTGGCAGTCTCCGCCCTCTCGATGCACTCTAGGGTTTCGGCGTCGACCACACCCGCCGCCAACCGTTTCGCGGCTGACGCTCGGTTGAACCTCGCCCACAAGTCGAGGTCATTGTTCGGGGATAGCTTAGAAGCAGCGAGACGATGATACTTCGCCCCTTCTGTCACCTCTTGCCTCAAGAAGGCTACGTTGCCGATCACCCAGTACGCTTTACCGGAAATCTGTGGGGGCGTATCGGGAGTAAGGAGGGCGGCCAGTGCCATGCACTCTGCCCATGCTTCGTCAACCTGATCGCTCTCCGCCAGGGTCGCGATCAGTGCACGGCGAGCGTTGATAAGAAGTTCGCTGGGAGCATCATCGTTAGAGGCCAAATTGACGGCATCTCGTGTGGCGTCCACGGCAGATGGAAGCTGACCTATCCCTTGAAGCCCAATACCAAGCAGGGTAAGAACCCGGGCCTTCAGAGCAGGTGACTGACTTGTAAGAGGGTGTGCGCGGAGGAGTTCCGCAACCTTAACCGATTCTTCAACGGAGCCTTCCTCTCGAAGGCACTCCGCCTGAAAAAAGGCCATATTCCACCAAGCCACCTGATTGTCTTCCCTAAGGGCAAGTTCGACTGCTTGACCAGCAATCACACGAGCAGATTCGTAATCGCGCTGGCTCCACGCTTCTCTGGCCCGCAGTTCATACAGCAGTTGGTTGCCGGGCTGGTTAGTTGCCATGGGTGGTAGCCCCTTCGTGCGGTGTTCTTGTGGACCTCGGGCAATGCATTTCGGGCTTCCCCACGGATAGGGACTCCAAAACAAGAGTTTAGGGGATACGCGGCGCATACTCAGTTTGGAGGCTCATCCTACAAAACGCTTGGTTTCCTCTAAATCGTTCGTATACTAATGAAACTGTGCGGGGTTCGGTTCCCCGTGCTTTATCGCATAAGCAAAGGACTCTCGCTATGAAAAGACTATCTGCTTCACTGCTCCTCGTGGCAGTATTCGCTGTCGGAGGCGTTACCACGGCTACAGCTGCGGACGCCGCTACTGGTCTCAAGGGCTCATCGATCACAAAGATTGGTGATTGGCCCAATAAGATTGGCGATTGGCCTAACATCGGTGACTGGCCTAACTAGGGGCTCAACCCCATAGTTGCAGTTCAGACTGAGCTGCATTTGCTGATGGTCGTGAACTTGTCCGCTGGGGACAGGTTCACGGCCATCTGCATGTTCGGGATCAAATAGACCGACTAATTGCCTGACCCCACGAAATTGCCGTCTAAGTCCGGGGTCACGGTAACCTGAGGATCATGCGTATAGCCCGATTTGTCGTTGACAGTGACCCAGCATTCGGAGTGGTAGAGGGGGAGGAGGGCCAGGAAGAGATTGCCGTCATGGCCGGCGACCCGTTCTACTCAGGGGTGCAATTGACCGGTGTCCGCCATCAGCTTGCTGATGTCCGACTGCTCGCGCCGGTCATTCCCAGGAGCAAGATTGTCGGCATTGGCCGGAACTATGCCGAGCACGCCAAGGAACTCGGCAACGAGGTGCCGCCCGCACCCCTGATGTTCTTCAAGCCCAACACTTCAGTCATCGGTCCCGGCGACCCGATTGTCCTTCCCGCGTTTTCCGACGAGATCTCCTTTGAGTCCGAGCTCGCCGTCGTCATCGGCCGGATCTGCAAAGACGTTCCGCTGGAACGCGTGGACGAAGTTGTCTTCGGCTACACCTGCGCCAATGACCTCACCGCCCGGGACGCCCAGAAGACCGACAACCAGTGGGCCAGGGCCAAAGGGTTTGATACCTCCTGCCCCGTGGGTCCGTGGATCGAAACGGAGCTCGACACCGAGAACCTCAGCGTCAAGGGTCGGCTGGATGGCGAACTGAAGCAGGACGGGTCCACCAGCCAGATGATCTGGGGTGTGCGGGAACTCGTTTCCTACGTGTCGCAGGCTTTCACGCTCCTTCCGGGAGACCTCATCCTCACCGGCACGCCGGCCGGCGTCGGCCTGATCAGTGAAGGCCAACGGTACGAAGTGGAAATCGAAGGCATCGGGCGCCTGTCCAACCCTGCGCGCCGCTAGCCATGCGCAGGGTGCCCAGCGGGCCAGTACGGAAAGGCAGCCCGAGCGCTGAACGACGACGGCTCGCGCGGTTTATAGCCATTGCCGCGGTGGCGTTGCCGCTGGTGCTGGCCCGGGCTGCCTCCCTCGGCGGCGCCGACCAGCTCTGGGTGTCGCTCCTCGCGGCGCTGGGCTTTGGCGCCGCCGCGGTGCTGCCGGTGCGCTACTTCCGCCCGAGGACCTCCCTCGTGGTCCAGGTCGCCGTCGGAGTGGTGGTCGCGGCGCTAATTTTCGGTGCCTGGTGGTACTTCGCGGGGTAGCTTCCCCGGCACCCTCCGCTGCGGGTCGGGCCCGGAAGCCCCGTAGACTGGGGGCCATCATGACTATTGCTGCTGAGATACCCCTTGTCACCGCCGAGACCCCCGTCCGGGTACGGTTCTGTCCCTCTCCCACCGGGACGCCGCACGTCGGACTGATCCGGACCGCGCTGTTCAACTGGGCCTACGCCCGCCACACCGGCGGGACCATGGTCTTCAGGATCGAGGACACCGACGCTGCCCGCGACAGCGAGGAAAGTTACACCCAGCTGCTCGATGCCCTCAAATGGCTCGGCATCGGCTGGGACGAGGGAGTGGAGGTGGGAGGCCCGCACGCCCCCTACCGCCAATCGCAGCGTGGTGAGCTCTACCGGGACGTTATCGCGAAGCTCCGCGCCGCCGGCCACCTCTATGAGTCGTTCTCCACCCCCGAGGAGGTCGAGGAGCGCCACCGGGCCGCCGGCCGGGACATCAAGCTCGGGTACGACAATCACGATCGGGATCTTACCGAGGACCAGCGGGAGGCTTTCCGCAGCGAGGGCCGCGCCGCGGTGCTGCGACTTCGGATGCCCGACGACGACATCACCTTCACCGACCTGGTGCGCGGCGAGATCACCTTCCGGGCTGGAAGCATCCCCGACTTCGCGGTGGTCCGCGCCAACGGCGCACCGCTCTACACGCTGGTCAACCCGGTCGATGATGCACTGATGGGGATCACCCATGTGCTCCGCGGCGAGGACCTGCTGTCCTCCACTCCGCGCCAGATCGCCCTCTACCGGGCATTGATCGACATCGGGGTGGCGCGGTACATGCCACTGTTCGGCCACCTGCCCTACGTGATGGGCCAGGGAAACAAGAAGCTCTCCAAGCGGGATCCGGAGTCCAATCTCTTCCTGCACCGGGAACGCGGGTTCATCCCCGAGGGGCTCCTGAACTACCTGTCGCTGCTGGGCTGGAGTCTGTCCGCCGACGAGGACATTTTCACTGTGGACACCCTGGTGGAGAAATTCGACATCCACGATGTGCTGGGCAACCCGGCGCGTTTCGACCTGAAGAAGGCCGAGGCGATCAACGGCACCCACGTCCGGTTGCTGGAGCCGGAGGACTTCCGTGAGCGGGTCATCCCCTACCTGCAGAGCGCGGGCCTGGTGGGCACCAGCCTGAGCGAGCGCGAATCCCAGATCCTCACCGAGGCCGCACCACTGATCCAGGAGCGCATCACGCTCCTCGGCGAAGCCCCGGACATGCTCGGGTTCCTGTTCACCGACGACGCCGGTATCGAAATCGCCGACGATGCCCGGAAGGGCCTGCCCGAAAACCTTGGCGAAGTCCTCGACGCCGCGCACGCAGCCCTGCTGCCGATCGACGAGTGGACCACCGAAAACATCCAGGACGCCCTCCGCGGAGCGCTCGTCGAGGATCTGGGCATGAAACCCCGGCTCGCCTTCGGCCCGGTCCGCACCGCCGTCTCCGGGAAAAGGATCTCCCCACCCCTGTTCGAGTCGATGGTGATTCTGGGGAAGGAGTCCTCGCTGGCGAGGATCAGCGCGTTCCGCAGCACGGCCAGCTGACCGTGGAGGCGTTGCCGAAGATCGCCGGGGTCCTGTTCGACATTGACGACACCCTGGTCGACCTGGAGACCGCGATGGGCCGGACCCTGCACCATGTGGGCGACGACACCCTGGCGCACCTCAGCGAAGCCGAATGGACCGAATACAAGCGGTTGTACACCCGTGATCCGCTGGGCTCCTATGAGCGGTTCCTGGCAGGTGAGCTGACGTTCACCGAGCAGAGGCTGCACCGAGCCAGGCATGCTCAGGCTGCCTTCGTCGAGGAGCCGCTCGAGGGCGAGGCCGCCCGCCGCTGGAACACCGCCTACGAGGCGACCCTGCCGCTGCATTTTGCGCCGTACGACGACGTTGTACCGCTGCTCGATGCGCTCGACGCAGCAGGCGTGCCCTACGGGGCTGTCAGCAACAATGTGCATGACTATCAGCGCGCCAAACTGGACCGTTCAGGGCTTTCGCGGTTCGGTGTTCTTGTTGGAATCGACACGGTGTCGGCGGCGAAACCCGACCCCGCCATCTACCTGGAGGGTGCCCGGCAGCTCGGCACCGATCCGGAACGCACCCTTTATGTGGGGGACAACCGGATCGTTGATGCCGAGGGTGCCGACGCAGCCGGGCTGGTCGGGGTGTGGCTGGACCGTCGGAACGCCGGGCCGGGGGACTTCGCGGGCCGCCGGATCACCTCGCTGGCGGGCGTTTTGCAGTTCCTGCCGAATGTCCGGTAAAGTGATCTCTCGGCGCAGAGGGGTTTGAAGCGGCCCGGAAGCTCCTCGCGGAGCGCTTCGGGATGTGCCATTGGGGTATGGTGTAATTGGCAACACACTGGTTTCTGGTACCAACATTCTAGGTTCGAGTCCTGGTACCCCAGCGTTAGATGCAGGCCTGATCAGGCGGTTTGATTCGGGACTTCGGTCCGGATGGCAAACCAACTGATTTGGTGGCAACTAGCAGATGTGAAACAATCATCTAGCTCGTTTGGTCCAACCAGACAGCACACAGTACTGGCCCCATCGTATAGCGGCCTAGTACGCTGCCCTCTCACGGCGGTAACGCGGGTTCGAATCCCGCTGGGGTCACAACTGCCCCCGGAACCCCACGGTTCCGGGGGCTTTTTCTTGCCCACGCCCAGTTGACTGCCTGGCTGACGTGGGGCGGTGGCACCCTACGGCCGGGATCAAGGGGTGTACGGCACAATGGGGTGGTGACTGACACCCTTCCTCCCGCCGGCGCACATCCGCTGCTCGCGACGCTGCACCATACCGGCGAAGCCCTGCACGGTTTAACCTTCCCCCTGGCGGTGCACGGCGCCGAGGACTCCCGCCGCAACGCCGCCACGGCCGCGGCCCAGCTCGATGACTACGTGGTTCCCCGCGTCCGCAGCCTGGACGCGCCGCTGCTCGCCGTCGTCGGCGGATCCACCGGGGCCGGGAAGTCAACTCTCGTCAATGCGATCGTCGGACACCCCGTGACCCGCTCGGGTGCCATCCGCCCGACCACCCGGCAACCGGTTCTCCTGCATCATCCGGCTGACGACCGGTGGTTCTCCGACCAACGGATCCTCCCCACCCTCAGCAGGGTGCGCGCCGTTGACGCCGGCAGTCCTGCTCCGGTAACGGACGAGGCGCGCACCCCGGACCTACCCGGGGCTGGCACGCTGCTGCTGCGCCCCGACCCGATGATTCCCCTGGGCCTCGCGCTGCTCGACGCCCCCGACCTCGACTCGATCGCCGACGAGAACCGGCGCCTGGCCAACCAGCTCCTCGCCGCCGCCGACCTGTGGGTCTTCGTCACAACAGCCAACCGGTACGCGGATGCGGTGCCGTGGAAGCTCCTCGCGGACGCTGCCGCGCGGGACATCCTGCTCGCCGTCGTGCTGGACCGGGTCCCGCCGGGCGTCGAGGAGGAGATCCGCGGTGACCTGCACACGCTGCTCGCCGCCGCCGAGCTGGGCCATGCGCCGATCTTTACCGTCCCCGAACTACCGCTGGACCCGGAAGGGATGCTTCCCGCGGAGTCAGTGGACCCCATCCGGCGCTGGCTGCAGGCCTTGGCCGCCGATGCCGCAGGGCGTCGGGACATCGCCCGCCGCACCCTGTACGGGGCGGTGAAGTCCCTGGCAGGACGGGTGCACGCTGCAGCCGACGCACAGGACGACCAGTTGGCAGAGCAGCGGCGCCTCCAGGACGCGGTTACCCGCGCCTACGACAACGCCCTCGCGGGCATCCTCGACGCCACTCAAGACGGGACGCTGCTCCGCGGCGAGGTCCTGGCCCGCTGGCAGGACTTCGTGGGCACGGGGGAGTTCATGAGGGGTCTCGAGTCCCGGGTGGGCCGGGCCCGCGACGCCATTGGCTCCTTCTTCACCGGTCGCCCCACCCGGGCGGTCACGGTGGAGTCAGCCATCGAAACCGGCCTCCATGCCGTGATCGTGGAACAGGCGGCGCAGGCCGCCGAAAAAGCCGAGCGCGCCTGGCGGGACGCTGACGCGGGCCGGGACCTGCTCGCCGGGCTGCCGCCGCGCGAAGGCGACTTCTCCGCCGAGGCGGCCCGGGAGATCCGGGCCTGGCAGAAGGACCTCCTCGACCTGGTGAGTGCCGAAGGAGCCAACAAACGGTTCACCGCCCGGATGCTCTCATTCGGGGTGAACGGCGTGGCGGTGGCCCTGATGGTCGTGGTGTTCGCCTCCACCGCCGGACTGAGTGGATTGGAGATCGGTGTCGCCGGCGGGTCCGCCGTCGTCGGACAGAAACTTCTCGAAGCGGTGTTCGGAGAAGACGCGGTGCGGCGGCTGGCCCGCACTGCCCGCGACAATCTCCGGCACCGGTGCGAGTCCCTCCTCCGTGCCGAACAGCAGCGCTACCTGGTTCTGCTGGAACCGCTCAGTCGGCAACCCGAAGCGGCCGCCCTGCGCACCCTCGCCAACGAACTGGTGTCCCATCAAGCCCGGCAGAACGACGCCCGACAGGGCAGCGTCGACGACGGCGCCCCCGCCGCAGAGGGGCAGGAGCAGTGAGCCGCCACAAGGGCAAGGCGGCGGAATCGGCGGTGCAGAACCAGTTGGTCGCCCTGGCCACCGCCCACGACCTGGCGGTCGGACGCCTCCCCGAGGAGGAGCTTCAGGCTGCCCACGACGTACTCGACCGGGCCAGCACCCGCCGGTCCCTGTCCGCCGCCCACACGGTGGTGGGCATCTTCGGTCCCACCGGCAGCGGCAAATCGTCGCTGTTGAACGCGCTCACCGGCACCGACGTGGCCCGGGTCGCGGCCCGCCGCCCCACCACCTCCGAGCCGCTCGCCGTGCTCTGGAACACCGAGGGCAGCGGACCGCTGCTCGACTGGCTCCAGGTGGACCAGCGCCACGAACTGCCAGCCCACTCGCGGCTGGCTGCCGGGGGACGCACGTCCCGTGACGCCCTGGGCGGGCTGATCCTGCTGGATCTCCCCGACTTCGACTCGACGGCGGCGAGCCACCGCGCCATCGTGGAGCGGCTCGCCGGTCAGGTCGACGTCCTGCTCTGGGTGGTCGACCCGCAGAAGTACGCGGACGCCGCCCTTCACCACGGGTTCCTGCAACGCATGTCAGCCCACGGCGCCGTCACCCTGGTCGCGCTCAACCAGATCGACCGGCTGGTGGGGGACGAACCCGACCAGGTGGCAGCGTCGCTGCGGGACATCCTCGCCGGCGATGGTCTCGGGTCGGTCGCGGTGCATCAGGTGTCGGCTGCGACCGGGGCCGGATTGGACGGGCTGGTCAAGGACATCGGGGCGATCGTCAAACGCCAGAGCGCCGCGACGGCGCGGCTCACTGCCGACGTGAGTGCGGCGGCCGCCCCCCTTGCCGGGCATGCTGGGTCCTCCGATGCCAGCCCACCCGCCAAGGTGGACCGGTCGCGGTTGGTGGACCGCCTGGCCGGGGCCGCAGGCACCGAGACGGTGGTCGCCGCGGTGGTCGGCTCCTATCGGCGGGACGCCCACGCGGCCACCGGCTGGCCCGTGACCCGTTGGCTCGGGAAACTCCGGCCCGATCCGCTGCGTCGCCTGAACCTGCGCCGCCCCGACGTTGACGCTGCGGTCAACCGGACCTCGCTGCCCACCCCCGGGCCAGCGCAACGCGCCGCCATGGACGGCGCCCTCCGGGAGTATGCGGACGCTGCCGCCTCGTCCATGCGTGGCCCGTGGAGGGAGCAGCTCCGCAGCACCGCCCAGGCTACCGGCGGCCCGCTGGCCGACGGCCTGGACCAGGCCATCGCCGGGACTGACCTGCGGTGGGGCCGCCGTTCGTGGTGGTGGCCGCTGGTGGGCGTCCTGCAATGGATCCTGTTCGCCGCAGCCGTGGCTGGCCTGGCCTGGCTGGGTTTGCTTGCGGCGCTGGGCTTCCTGCAGATCCCGGCACCGGCTACCCCGCTCGTCGAGGGGTTTCCGCTCCCTACCCTGCTGGCACTCGGGGGAGCGGTCCTCGGGATTGCCGTGTCGATTCTCGCTGCGGTTGCCGCGCGGATCTCGGCTGGATCACGGGGCCGCCGGGCCCGGAGGCGCCTGCACGCGGCGGTCGCCGAGGTTGTGCTGCGCGACGTCGTCGCACCCGTCGATGCCGAGATTGACCGGTACAACGGCTTCCGGAAAGCCATCCTGGCGGCTCGTGGAGGCAGCTAGGCAGGCTACTTTTCGAGCACCGCCAGCACCTTATGCAGGGTCCGCAGATTCCGGGTGGTGCTTGAGTTCTTGAAGCGGGGCTTGCCGGAGATCTTGCTCAGCGGTGAGTCGAGGGTGCCCCCACGCGGGGCCAACCAGGCGGCGGCGTCGGGACCCAGCACCCGGAAGTCCCCGAGCCCTCCCGTGGCGCCACCGATTGCCCTGTCGATCGCCTCGACCAGGTCGGTGAGTGCTTCGGGATCGGAGAATAGCGTGATGTAGGTGTGGGTGGTGGGATCATCAGCGGGGAAGGGGCAGGCGTCCACCAGTTCGCGAAGCCGTCCAGCATCGAAGATCACCACCCAGGCGTCATAGCCAAAGGTGGAGCGCAGGAGTGTCTCCACCGCGTCCTTCAGCTCCTGGGCAGTGAGGTCCGAGCTGCAGGTGAGGTTTCCGGAGGCCAGCTGGGTGGCCACCCGGGTGACGGGAAGAGTCTCGACCGCTGCCCGCAGTTCAGCCATCAACAGATTGATACCGCCAACGTTGACGCCCCGCAGGAATACCGCATAGTCAGTCAAGGCGTACCTCAGTCATGGCGCCACCCTAGTCCGTGCTCTTGCCGACCGCCAGAGTCAACTGGTGGGCTGCGTTCAACACCACTTCGGCGTGGATGCGCCCCGGCTGGCGGGTCAGCCGCTCCATCGGACCCGAGATCGACACCGCGGCAATCACGCGGCCGGACGGCCCCCGCACGGGAGCCGACACCGAGGCGACCCCCGCCTCCCGCTCGCCCAGGCTCTGGGCCCAGCCCCGGCGTCGTACCCCGGCGAGCACCGTCGGGGTGAAGCGTGCCTCCTGCAGGCCCTTCAGGAGGCGGTCGTGGTCCTCCCACGCCAGCAGGCACTGCGCCGCGGATCCCGCCTTCATGGAGAGCTGGGTTCCCACCGGGATGGTGTCGCGCAACCCGATCGGGCGCTCCGCCGAGGCAACGCAAACCCGCCACTCACCCTGCCGGCGGAACAGTTGCGCGCTCTCCCCGGTGGCGTCCCGCAGATTCAACAGGACCGGTGATGCCGAAGCGATCAGCCGGTCCTCGCCAGCCGCAGCAGCCAGCTCCACCAGCCGGCTGCCCAGCACAAAGCGGCCCTGGATGTCCTTGCTGACCAGGCGGTGGTGGACCAGTGCCTGTGCGAGGCGGTGCACGGTGGGACGGGCCAGCCCGGTGGCAGCCACCAGCTGCGCCAGCGTGGTGGGGCCGGCCTCCAGCGCGTCCAGTACCGTCGCCGCTTTGTCTATGACCCCTACACCGCTAATATTGTCCATAGGATGATATTGCCGTCTCAGCATTTGAGATGCAACTACTTGAGATGTACGACGAACAGCACCGAAGGGAACGGGTCATGGGCAATACGCTCGCGGAGAAGGTCTGGGACGCACACGTTGTGCGCAAAGGCGAGGTCCAGGGTGCTGAATCGCAGCCAGATCTCCTTTACATCGACCTTCACCTGGTCCATGAGGTCACCTCACCGCAGGCCTTCGAGGGGCTTCGGTTGGCTGGCCGGCCGTTGCGCCGACCCGACCTCACTATCGCCACTGAGGATCACAACACCCCCACCTGGGACATCGACAAGCCGATCGCCGATCTCACCAGCCGCACCCAGATTGAGACCCTCCGCGCGAACTGCAAGGAGTTCGGCGTGCGGTTGCACTCACTGGGTGACGCGGAACAGGGAATCGTCCACATCATCGGCCCGCAGCTTGGTCTGACCCAGCCCGGCCTGACAGTGGTGTGTGGCGACTCGCACACCTCGACCCACGGGGCGTTCGGCGCCCTCGCCCTCGGCATCGGAACGTCGGAGGTGGAGCACGTCATGGCCACCCAGACCCTTTCCCTGAAGCCCTTCAAGACCATGGCGATCACCGTTGAGGGCACCCTGAAGCCCGGCGTGACGTCGAAGGACATAATTTTGGCCGTCATCGCCAAGATCGGCACCGGCGGTGGCCAGGGATACGTGCTGGAATACCGTGGTTCGGCGATCCGGGCCCTGTCGATGGAAGCGCGGATGACCATCTGCAACATGTCCATCGAGGCCGGTGCCCGCGCCGGCATGGTGGCACCCGACGAGACAACCTTTGAATACCTCAAGGACAAGCCCCACGCACCCCAGGGCGAGGACTGGGACGCCGCCGTCGAGAACTGGAAGACCCTGGTCACCGACGACGACGCCGTCTTCGACGCCGAGGTGTTCCTTGACGCCAACGAGCTCGAGCCCTTCGTCACCTGGGGTACCAACCCCGGCCAGGGCGTGTCCCTGTCCCAGGCGGTGCCGTCTCCCGATGACTTCGCCGACGAGAACGACAAGGCGGCCTGCGAGCGTGCCCTTGAGTACATGGCCCTCGACGCCGGGACCCCGATGAAGGACATCCGGGTGGACACCGTGTTCCTGGGTTCCTGCACCAACAGCCGGATCGAGGATCTGCGCATCGCCGCCGATATCATCCGCGGCCGGGCCAAGGATCCTGACATCCGCATGATGGTGGTACCCGGCTCGGCGAGGGTCCGCCTTGAGGCCGAGGCGGAGGGCCTGGACCAGGTGTTCAAGGACTTCGGCGCTGAGTGGCGCTTCGCCGGCTGCTCCATGTGCCTGGGCATGAACCCGGACCAGTTGGCACCGGGGGAGCGCTGCGCCTCCACCTCGAACCGCAACTTCGAGGGTCGCCAGGGCAAGGGCGGCCGCACCCACCTGGTGTCCCCGGTAGTCGCTGCGGCGACCGCCGTCCGCGGGACGCTCAGTTCGCCGTCGGACCTCGACCCCCTGCCACCCGCTACGACCGGCCAGCACGACGACGTCGTCGTCCCCTCCGCTTCGAACGCCGCCTAGGAGAACCCCATGGAGAAGATCACCACGCACACCGGCATTGGAGTGCCGCTGCGCCAGAGCAACATCGACACCGACCAGATCATCCCGGCAGTGTTCCTGAAGCGCATCACCCGGACCGGCTTCGAGGACGCCCTGTTTTCCGAGTGGCGCAAGGACCCAAACTTCATCCTGAACCAGGAGCCGTTCAACGCCGGCTCCGTCCTGGTGGCGGGACCCGACTTCGGCACCGGATCATCCCGTGAGCACGCGGTCTGGGCGCTGAAGGACTACGGTTTCAAGGCAGTGCTCGCATCGCGGTTCGCCGACATCTTCCGCGGCAACTCGGGCAAGCAGGGGCTGGTCGCGGCGCAGGTGGCGCAGGACGACATCGAGCTGATCTGGAAAGTACTCGAGAACCACCCGGGCACCGACGTAACTGTTGACCTGGTGGAACGCACTGTGGTCTGCGGGAGCGTCACAGCTCCTTTCCAGATCGACGACTACACCCGCTGGCGGCTGCTGGAGGGACTGGACGACATCGCCCTGACCCTCACCCACGAGGAGTCGATCACCGAGTACGAGCGATCCCGCCCCACTTTCAAGCCGAAGACGCTACCCGCCCGGACCTGAGGCTGCCGCCCCGGGGTGGAACCCCTGGGGTGGGGAAACTCATTCAGCCGGCGGGGTTCCGCGGTCCGGCGGGGAATGAATCGGGATTCACGGCAGTTTTCGCCAGTACCCCCGGGGAGCCTATTTCAGTCTTGTTGGACATGCTCCTATGCTTAGCGGGAGGCAAAAGCTGCTCTGGGGGCAATCTCTGTTGTGTGCAAATCGTAGAAAATAGGTGTTCATGGGAAGCGTGCTGACCATTCGTGGTGGAGTCCCTCTGACCGGCAAGGTCTTCGTTCGCGGAGCCAAAAACTTGGTGCCCAAAGCGATGGTCGCCACCCTGTTGGGCAATGCCCCCTCAATCCTGCGGAACGTCCCCGAGATCAAGGACGTCGAGGTTGTCACCAGCCTCCTGAAGCTCCACGGCGTGGAAGTCACCAAGGACCCGGTCACCGGGGACCTGAGCATGGACCCCAAGGGCGCGAAGATGGCCCAGTCCAAGGACATCGACGCTCACGCCGGCGATTCGCGGATCCCCATCCTCTTCTGCGGCCCCCTGATGCACAGCATCGGCGAAGCCTTCATCCCCGACCTTGGTGGCTGCAAGATCGGTGACCGGCCGATCGATTACCACATGCAGGTGCTCCGCAACTTCGGAGCCGTCGTCGACAAGCGTCCCGGCGGAATCTCCATTTCCGCACCCAAGGGACTGCACGGCGCGAAGCTGGAGCTGCCCTACCCGAGCGTCGGAGCCACCGAGCAGGTACTCCTGACCGCCACCCGGGCCGAGGGCATCACCGAGCTCAAGGGTGCCGCCGTCGAACCCGAGATCATGGACCTGATCGCCGTCCTGCAGAAAATGGGCGCGATCATCACCGTGCAGACCGACCGGACCATCCGGATCGAGGGCGTGAAGGAGCTTACCGGCTTTAACCACAAGGCCATCTCGGACCGCAACGAGACGGCATCCTGGGCATCGGCCGCGCTGGTCACCCAGGGCGACATCTATGTCGAGGGCGCCCGTCAGCTGGACCTGACCGCCTTCCTGAACACCTACCGCAAGATCGGTGGCGCTTTCGACGTCGACGACGACGGCATCCGCTTCTACCACCCGGGCGGCAAGCTGTCCCCGCTGGTGCTTGAGACCGATGTGCACCCCGGCTTCATGACCGACTGGCAGCAGCCCCTCGTCGTCGCCCTGACGCAGGCCGGGGGAGTGTCGATCGTGCACGAGACCGTCTACGAGAACCGGTTCGGCTTCACCGACGCCCTCATCCGGATGGGCGCCAACATCCAGGTCCACCGCGAGTGCCTGGGCAGTGTCCCCTGCCGTTTCGGCCAGCGGAACTTCCTCCACTCGGCGGTCATTTCGGGACCGGTGCAGCTGCACGGCGCCGATATCGACATCCCGGATCTGCGGGGCGGCTTCAGCCACCTGATCGCGGCCCTCGCCGCGAAGGGCACCTCCCGGGTGACCGGCATCGAGCTGATCAACCGCGGCTATGAGCGGTTCCAGGACAAGCTCGAGGGGCTCGGGGCTGACTTCGACGTCACACCCGATACCGAGGCGACGCCCGAGGGGGTCAGCCGCTAGGCTCAGCGGCACTCATTTATGGCTGAATCGAGGAAATCCCGGGTGACGTTCGGCGTGCTCGCCGTCACCGTGCGTCCGATCATGAACGCGCTGATGGCGAAGCGGTGGTCGGGGGCAGAGAAACTGCCGAAGGACACCGGCTTTATCGTCTGCCCCAACCACATCACCGAGATCGACCCGGTGGTGATCGGCCATTTCCTGTTCAACCACCAGGTGACACCGCATTTCCTCGCGAAGGCCTCACTGTTCAACGTGCCCATCATGGGGTGGATCCTCAAGGCCACCGGCCAGGTGCCGGTGGACCGGACCACCGCGGGTGCCAACCGGTCCCTCGAGGCCGCCCGGGACGCGATCAGCGCTGGCGGTGGCATCGTGGTGTACCCGGAGGGCACCCTGACCCGGGACCCCGACCTGTGGCCGATGAAGGGCCGCACGGGTGCGGCACGCCTGGCCCTTCAGACCGGGGCGCCGGTGGTTCCCATCGCGCACTGGGGCGCCCACGAGGTATTTCCGCGCTACGCCAAGCGGCTCTACCTGTTCCCACGGAAAACCTCGCGGGTAGTGGTCGGTGACCCGATCGATTTCGCCGACCTGGCCGGGAAACCCATCACCAAGACCGTCCTGGACACGGCCACCGACCGGATCCTCGATGCGCTGACCGAGCTCGTGGCCGAGTTGCGCCAGGAGACCCCGCCTACAGAACGCTGGAACCCGGCGGACAAGCACCAGAAAAGTACCGGCAGGGACTACGACAGTCCTCCAGAGGGGACCCCGTGACGCGCACCCCTCCCGCCGTGGTCGCCGTCCTGGGCGCCGGCAGTTGGGGGACCACGTTCGCGAAGATCCTCGCCGACGCCGGTGCCGCCCACGGCACCCAGGTGAAACTGTGGGCACGCCGCGACGACGTGGCCACCGAGATCAACACCACCCGGCGCAACAGCAGGTATCTTCCGGACACAGTCCTGCCCGCGAACATCACCAGTTCCAGCGACATTGCCGAGGTGCTCGACGGTGCCGAACTGGTTGCTGTCGCCGTCCCCGCGCAGTCGCTCAGGCCCCAGCTGGCCAGCTGGAAGCAGTTCCTCAGCGCCGACGCAGTGGTGGTCTCCCTCATGAAGGGGCTCGAGGTCGGCTCCGACGCGAGGATGAGCCAGGTGATCGCTGCCGAACTGGACCTCCCCGAGGACCGCATCGCAGTGGTGTCCGGCCCCAACCTGGCGCTCGAGATCGCCCGGCAGGAGCCCACCGCCTCGGTGGTCGCCTGCCCGGACGAGGAGGTGGCTGCCTGGATCGCTGCCGCGTGTACCGCCAGGTATTTCAGGCCCTACACGAACCCCGATGTGGTGGGCGTCGAAATTGGCGGGATCGTCAAGAACGTCATCGCCCTCGCCGTCGGAATCTGCGAGGGAAAGCAGATGGGCGACAACACCAAGGCCTCGGTCATCACCCGCGGGCTCGCGGAGACCACGCGGCTGGCCGTCGCGCTGGGTGGGGAAGCCGAAACGATGGCCGGCCTCGCGGGGATGGGCGACCTGATCGCCACCTGCTCGTCCGCGCTGTCCCGCAACCACACAGCTGGCAGGTTACTGGGGCAGGGGCTGACCCTGGACGAGGTCACCGAGAAGATGAACCAGACCGCCGAGGGCATCAAGTCCGCCCAGGCCGTGCTGGACCTGGCCGGTAAATTGGGTGTTGATATGCCCATTACCGAGAACGTGGTGGCAGTGCTCCAGGGCACCGTCTCCGTCCATGACCTGGGGCCGCGACTGTTGTCCCGCGACCTGAAATCCGAAGGCAAACTGTGACTGTAGTTCCACCCGCGACGCCCGATCCTGACCACATGCCCAAGCCACGGGTACTGGTTCTCTTCGGCGGACGATCCAGCGAGCATGCCGTCAGCTGCATCACTGCGGCCGGCGTGCTCGAAGCGATCGACCGGGACAAGTACGAGGTCATCCCGGTCGGGATCGCGAAGAACGGCCAGTGGGTGCAGGTCTCCGGTGATCCGTCGCAGTGGTCGCTGCGCTCCGCGACTCTTCCCGAGGTCCAGGCATCGGACGAATCGCTGGTCCTCGCCGCGGCTGGCGTCGGCATGGATCTCGCCTCCACCGAGCTCATGGTGACCGCCGCTGAACAAATGCCGCGCAGCCTGGGCGGGGTCGACGTCGTCGTGCCGCTGCTGCACGGACCGTTCGGTGAGGACGGCACCCTCCAGGGATTGCTGGAGATGGCCGACATCCGGTACGTCGGTGCAGGGGTGCTGGCGTCCGCCGTCGGCATGGACAAGCACTACATGAAGGTGGTCTTCGCCGCCGCCGGTCTGACGGTGGGACCGTACGAGGTCATCACCGACCGCCAGTGGGTCAACGACCGCGACGGGTGCCTTGCCCGTGCGGCGGCCCTGGGATTCCCCTCCTTCGTGAAGCCCGCCCGCGCCGGCTCGTCGATGGGGATCACCCGGGTGGCGTCGGAGGAGGACCTGGCCGCCGCCGTCGAGGTGGCCCGTGACTTCGATCCAAAGGTGCTGGTCGAGGCTGGCATCATCGGCCGGGAGATCGAGGTGGCCGTCCTGGAGGGTCGCGGCACCAGCGAACCGCGGACCTCATTGCCCGGTGAGATTGCCGTCCAGCCCGGCGACCACGACTGGTACGACTTTGAGGCGAAGTACGTCGACGGTGCCGCCGCCGAGCTGAGCTGCCCGGCTGACCTGCCGCCCACCGTCAGTGACCGGGTTCGCACCCTCGCGGCCGAGGCGTTCGACGCTGTCGGCGCCGAGGGACTGTCCCGGGTCGATTTCTTCTACACCCCGGCGGGTGGACTGATCATCAACGAGATCAACACCATGCCGGGCTTCACCCCGATCAGCATGTACCCGCAGATGTGGGCCAAATCCGGCCTCACCTACACGGAACTCATCGACGAGTTGATCACCCTGGCCCTGAACCGGAAGACCGGCCTCCGCTAACCCGGCTGACCGGCGCGGAAGATGCCAGACGGGTCGTGCCGTCGTCGTTTTGGTGAGCAACCCGGACAGGCAGGGTCAACCTGGACATCGGTGAGTGAGATCTTGCCCTCCAAGGTCCAGGTTCCTCACCAAAACCGAGGTGGGTCCCAAGAGCCGTCAGGTGAGACCCTAGGCGGTGACCAGCACCGCCCCGGCGAGCGTGATCCCGCCGAGGAACACCGTCGAGATGCCTCCAAGCACCAGGTTCTTCCCTCCGGTGCGTGCCAGATGCGGGATGTCGATCCCGGTGCCCAGGCCGAACATCGCTGCAGCCAGCAACAGCGTGGCGGTCAGGGAAGCGGCGTCGAGGACGGGTTCGGGGACCACCCCTGTGGAGCGGAGCAGCACCAGGGCCAGGAACCCGACAACGAACAGTGGCACAATCGGGGCCACCCGCCCCGTCGCGGACGGCTGTGCACCCTCCGTGCGCCGGATACCGACCGACACGAAGGCCGCGACGGGCGCCAGGAGCACCACGCGGCCCAGCTTCACCACCGTCGCCACCGCGAGGGCGACGGCGCCAGCGGTGCTCGCGGTGGCCACCACCTGGGCCACCTCGTGGACGGCGAGTCCGGACCAGATACCGAAGGTTTCGGGAGAGAGCCCGAGCAGGTTCCCGATCAGCGGCAGCCCGACAATCACTGCCGAACCGTAGAGGGTCACCATGGCGATGGCGCTGGCCACCTCGTCGTCGTCGGCGTTGACGATGCTCTGCATGCCAGCGATGGCTGAGGCGCCGCAGATCGAGAACCCGGCAGCCATCAGGGTTGATGCCGCGCGGCTGAGGCCGAGCCTCTCACCCACGTAGCGGGTGAACAGGAAGCTAATGAAAACCGAGACGATGATTAAGGCGAGGACTGGATAGCCGAGGCTGAGGATCTCGGGGAGGGACAGCTGCAGGCCCAGGACGACGACGCCGAGGCGCAGGAAGCGCTTGGTGGCCCGCTGGATGCCGGGCCGGATGCGGGGGTGGAACAACCCGGTGTTGCGTACCAGCAGGCCGAGGGCGAGCGCCACGACGAGGGCGCCGATGAATCCCTGAAGACTGGCGACGAAGAGTGAGACGGCGACGGCGGCTGCCATGACCAGTACTCCGGGGAGCAGGTTGATGACTGCCGCGGTGGCGGCCGAGCGCTGTGTGGTCACTGGGTTTCTTTCAGGGCGCTCGGGTGAAGCGGGTGCCGGGATGGGGGAAAGGGCGCTGCCCATCCCGACGGCGTACCGTCGGGATGGGCAGGGTGCGCTTAGAGGAGGTCGTATTCCTCAAGGAACGCGGTGGCCACGGTGGCGCTGGCTTCGCGGTCCACCTGAACCCGTGCGAGGTATTCGGTGAGGTTCTCGGTGGTGAGGGCAGCCGAAACCGCGTTCAGCGATTCGGTCACCGCATCGGTCACCTTGGACTCGCGAATGATCGGAACGATGTTCTCCGAGAGGTAGAGGTTCTTGGTGTCCTCAAGGATCACCAGTCCCTCGGTCTCGATGACCGAATCGGTGGAGAAGATGTTTGCCACATCAACCTGGCCACTGATCAGGGCTTCGCGGGTGAGCGGGCCACCCGCGTCGAGGGCCTGGAACTCGCCGAAGGTGATTCCGTAGAGTTCCTCAAGGCCCAGCAGGCCCTGGAAACGCTCGGCCCATTCTGGGCCCGCTGCGACGCTGAGTTCACCGGCGACAGGAGCGAGGTCGTCGATGGTTTCGAGGTCGTACTCCTCGGCGGTTTCGGGAAGGACGGCAAGCGTGTCCTTGTCCTCTGCCTCGGACTGTTCGAGGGCAACAATTCCCTCGGGGAGGACCTCGACCATTGCCTCGTACACCTCGTCGGGAGCGGTGATCCCTTCGGGGGCGCCACCCTCTACGAGCGCCGAGTACAGCGCGCCGTTGTACTCGGGGAGCAAGTCGATCGACCCGTCCTCAAGTGCCGCAAGGTACAGGTCGCGTGCACCGATGTTGAAGCTGCGCTCCACCTCGATGCCTTCGGCTTCGAGGACCTGCGCGTACATCTCGGCAAGCAGTTCGCTCTCCGGGAAGTTGGCCGAACCAATGGCGATGGTTTCGGCGTCGACCGATTCGCCGCCGTCGGAGGCGAGTGGATCGCCACCGCACGCGGTGAGGGCCAGGGCCGCTGCGCCGAAGAGCGCAACGCTACTCATCAGTTTCGTGGAGCGTTTTCTTATCATGGGTCGTGCCTTTCGGTCAGGTAAATAAAGCTTATCCCGCAGTAGCCGTTGCCGGCCCGACGGAAGATGATGGGGCTTTGTTGGACGTCCGGGTGAGGGCCCGGCCGGAAACGCCGGGCGAGACCACCAAACGTTGCACACTCGAGGCGATCAGGTCGAGCACGATCGCCAGGGCGGCGACGACGACGGCGCCGGCGATCACCCGGTCGTACTGGTTCAGGGCCAGCCCATCGACGAGCAACCGGCCCAGCCCGCCGAGCCCCACGTAGGAGGCGACGGTGGCGGTGGAGACGACCTGCAGGGTGGCGCTTCGCAGGCCGCTGAGGATCAGGGGCAACGCCATCGGGATTTCGACCCGGAAGAGGATCTGGATGGGGCGCATGCCCATCCCCTTCGCGGCGTCCACCGAGGCCGGGTTGATGGCCCGGAGCCCCGCATACGTGGACGTCAGGATGGGAGGGATGGCCAGGATCACCAGCGCGATGATGACAGGGAGCAGGCCGAACCCGATCACCGTCACCAGCAGGATGATCAGGCCCAGGGTCGGCAATGACCGCCCGGCGTTCCCCGCGTTGATTGCCACAAACGAGAACCTGCCGGTGTGGCCGATGTACAGCCCCACCGGGATGGCGATCAGTGAGGCGATCACCAGGGTGATCACCGTGTAGTACAGGTGGTCGACGACGAGCGAGGGGATGTTGCCGGTCACGGCCAGATCCCAGTGCTCGGGGTCCAAAAGATACTCGAGATAGTCCATCAGGCCCGTCCTCCCGCACGCACCCAGGGCGTGAATCGTCGTTGAACAAGCACAATGATGATGTCGCAGGTCGCTGCCAGCAGCACCGACAGGATGATTCCGACGAAGATTGGCGCCAGGTAGTCAAGCTGCAGGCCGCGCAGGAACAGGGCCCCCAGTCCGCCGACGCCGATCAGCGCACCCACGCTTACGATGCTCACGTTGGCCACCGTTGCCACGCGCAGTCCAGCGAGCATCACCGGCAGGGCGATGGGCAGCTCCACCGCGAAGAGCCGCCGGACCCGCCGGTAGCCCATCGCGGTGGCGGCCTGGGTGATCGCCGGGTCAACCGAGTTCAGCCCATCGGCCACCACCCGGACCATCAGCGCGATGCTGTACACGGTCAGCGCGATGATGATGTTCAGCGGAGACAGGACGCCCGTCCCGATGATCGGCGGCAGCAGGAGGAACAGTGCCAGGGATGGGATGGCGTAAAGAATGCTGCTGATATTGACCAACGGGTAGTACAGCTTTTTGTAGCGGACGGCGATGTACCCCAGCGGCAGCGAGATGATGATCGCAAGGATGACCGGGATCAGGGCCAGGTACAGATGCTGCTGGAAGGCCTCCCAGATCAGCTGGTAGTTGATTCTGATGTAGTCGATCATGAGGCGGTCCCCGCGCGTTGCCGGCGTCGCTCATCCAGTTGGCGGACCAGGCTCGGGTGCCTGATGATGCCGTCCGCTACGCCCGAGTCGTTGACCCGGACGGCGATTCCGACGGGGGAGCTGATCGCCAGGTCGGTGACGACCCGCAGCGAATCAGCAGCCGTGAACGTGCCAGCCACTGACAGTGGCGAGCGTTCGTCGGCGATTCCTGGACCGGCCCAGCCCAGTGGCCGGCCGGCGTCGTCGAGCACCAGGATCTCGCTGCCGGAGCGGACCGAGTCAACGGAGTCCAGAACCAGGACCCCGGAGGAGTCGAAGGAGAGACTGCGGAAGCCGCGGTCGCGGCCCACGAAGTCGGCGACGAAGTCGTTGGCGGGGTTTTCCAGAAGTTCCTGCGGCGAGGCGTACTGGGCCAGGTGGCCGCCTTCACGGAAGACCGCCACCTTGTCACCGAGTTTGATGGCCTCGTCGATGTCGTGGGTGACGAAGGCGATGGTCTTGCCCAGTTCGCCCTGTAGGCGGAGGAACTCGGTCTGCAGTCCCGCACGGACGATGGGGTCGACGGCGCTGAACGGTTCGTCCATGAGCATGACCGGAGGATCGGCGGCCAGTGCCCTGGCCACGCCCACGCGCTGTTCCTGGCCGCCCGAGAGTTGGACCGGGTACTTGTTGGCCATGCTCTCCGTCAGCCCCACCCGGAGCAGCAGCTCCATGGCGGTTGCCCGTGACTTCTTCTTGTCGGTGCCGATGAGGTTGGGAACGGTCATCACATTCTCAATCACCGTGCGGTGGGGGAATAGCCCGGCATGCTGGATGACGTATCCGATGGAGCGGCGCAGCAGGGCGGCGTCCTGGCTCATGACGTCCTTGCCGTCGATCAGGATCCGTCCGCCGGTGGGTTCGATCATCCGGTTGATCATCCGCAGTGAGGTGGTCTTGCCGCAGCCCGATGGACCCACGAAGACGGTGATCTTGCCGGTCGGCAATTCAAAGTCGAGGTTTTCGACGGCGAGGGTGCCATCCGGAAAAGTCTTGCTTACCTTGTCAAACGTAATCACGGTGGCTCTCCAGGTTCCTTGGCACCAGCCCTAATAACCGGCAGTGAATAAGTTGATTCATAGTTTCAGCGAATGAATAGACAGTCAACCTAATTTGTGAGATTACTTACATAGCCGACATACAAAGGACAACGGTGCATCCATGACTTCCGAGCACAACATCAACCGGGTGGTGCTCGACGGCGCCTCGCTGACACTTGACGATCTTATTACTATTTCCACGGGGTCCGCCGGTATTCACGTGCCCGACGGCGTGCTGGCCGCCCTGACGACCTCGAATGAGGTGCTCATTCGGGCCCGCGAATCCGGTCGCGTCTATGGTGCAAATACCGGCGTCGGGGCCAATCGGGCCATGAATGTGGAGCCCGGTGGGTCGCCGGAGGAAATCCGGGCGGCGCACGCACGCCGTCTGCTCCTGAGCCACTGCGCGGGGGCCGGACGGGTGGACGAGGACAGCACTGTCCGCGCCACGATGGCCGTCCGGCTCAACCAGTTCCTCGCGGGCGGCTCCGGGATCAGTACCGGAGTGGTGAGGGGGCTGCTGGAGGCCCTCGACAGTGGGTCGGTCGCCACGATCCACAGCCTCGGCGGGTTGGGGACCGGCGACCTGGCGGCGATGGCCGAACTGGCGCTCACCCTCAGTGGAGACCGGCCGTGGCAGGTGGGCGGCATTGCTCCGGTCCACTTCGAGGACACCGACTCGCTGCCGTTCATGAGCTCCAGCGCGCTGACTCTGGCCACCGCCGCGCAGGGCGCCGTCGCGACGGAGCAGCTGATGAAGAGTGCCCTAGTGGTGGCGTCGCTGACCATGCTCGCGCTGGAAGGCTCGCCCGAGCCGTACGCCGAGGCAGTTCACCGTGCCCGGGTCTATCCGCATCAGGCGTCGGTCGCCGCTCAGATGCGTCGGCTGACGGGGCCGGACACGCCGGTTGCTCCAGCCCGCTTGCAGGATCCCTTTGCCCTCAGGGCGCTGCCTCAGGTGCATGCCCCGGCGCTCGATGCCCTGTTGCGGCTGCGGGCCATTCTGGAAACTGAAATCAACGGAGCTGCTGAAAACCCACTGATGATCGAGGGGGGCCCCTTCCACCACGGCCAATTCCACCAGGCCATGCTCTCGGCGGTCCTGGATGCCACGCGAAACGCCGTCTACCCGGTGATCTCCCTCTCGGCGGCCCGGCTGTCGCACCTGTTCCGCCCCGAGCTGAGTGGCCTGCCGTCGTTCCTGGCCGCCGGACCGCGCGGCAGCTCGGGACTCATGATCGCCGAGTACGTGGCGCAGGACATGCTGTCCATCCTGCGCACCTATTCGACTCCAGCCAACGGCCCCGGCATCAGCGTTTCCCTGGGCCTGGAGGAACACGCCGGGTTTGCCACCCAGGGTGCCCGGCAGCTGCGCCACCTCGCGAAGGAGGCGCCCGTCGTCGTCGCGCTCGAAGCGGTCGCCGCGGTGCGGGCGTTGCGGATGGCACCCCACCGGTTGGGTACGGCTCCGGCGCGGGCCGCCTTCGAGTACCTGGCGGCCGGGCTGGACCCCGATATTGATGACCGTCCGCTGGGGGACGACCTGGCGGCAGCACTCGCGCTGCTGCCAGGCCTCGCCGGGTTCTAGAATTGCCCGGTTTTAGCGTCCGGCCAGTTCGTCAGTGACTGACTGGAGCTGCTTGTATTTCTCGATGACACTTTCGTCATCCATGGGCCGGAGCTCATCGGCGTAGCTGACCGACATGCGGCGGATCACGCCGTTGCGGCCGATCGCATACTGTCCCATACGCCACAGCGGTGGGGAGTACGCGTGGATCGAGACCGATCCGTCGACTGAGCCTCCCATCCGGTGCACGTGGTCCGGTCCGAAGGAGAAGGACCTGCCGGCCTCCACAACGCGGCGGACAGGTTCGCCGTTCATCCGCGGATTGGCTTCGGTGACCGCACCGTGGGTGACGACGACGGCGCCCGAGGAAATGTCGTGGTCGTGCCAGCCGGTGTCGTCCTGGGTGTTCCAGCAGAGCAGCCACACGTCGATGTTGGAGTCCCGGTAGACGGAGGCATAGTGGCGCTCGCCGCCGTCGTGATTGATGTGGTGTTCCCACAGGTCGGGCCGGGCCGCGAGGGTGGTCACCCAGTCCTGCAGTTCCTTTTGGCTGAGGGTGCGCCCGGGTAGGGCAGGAACGTCTGATTCTGTGAGGGCGTGGCCCTGGGGAGGTGCTGTGGTCATCGTGGTGTTCCTTTCAGGAGATGTTGGGGATTCGCAGAGAAGAGTGCGTGGGTGAAGGCATGTCCCAGTCCCGGGTCACGGGGTTCGGCGTAGGGCCGGTCGGAGCCGTGGATGATCGGGTCGACGCCGACTACCCGGATGGTCGCGTCGATCGCCCGGGTGTCGTAGGAGGAGGTCTCGTAGTACACCAGCGGGTCGACGGCCCCGAAAGTGCCGCCGCGGGCTGCCAGCCGTTCGTGGTGGAGCGGGGCTAGTCCGGCGAGGGCCACGAATGCCACCCGCAGGGTGGGGTGCTGGGTGCGTCCCACCGCGTGCCAGGCCAGCCAGGAGGCGTGCAACTGGGAGACGTACGGGACCAGTGCCGGCCACCAGGCGGGTGTTCCGGCCGTGACGGGCGCCGGTCCCGGGTGGATCAGCACCGGTTTGTTGGAGGCCTGCACCACGTCCAGGACGGGCCGCAGGCGGCGGAGTGAGTCCGGGTCCGCCAGTGCCGTGGCGGGCAGCTGCAGCCCCACGACGCGGTCGTGCTCCAGGATGTTGGTCAGCCCGTCGAGATCGAACTCGCTCACCGGCGTCGCCGCCCACACCAGGAACGGATCGCCCAGCTCCAGCGCCGAGGTGTGCCACACCTCAATCAGTGCGCGGGATTCCTCGAACGGCAAATGCTCGATCCCCAGGGGGCTGGACAGGGAGAGCAGCACCTGGTCCTTGCCTTCACGGGCTTCGCGGCCTCGCCGGATCTCGGTGTCATGGGCCAGCGGGTCGACGGCGTAGGGCGCCTCGCCGTCGATAAGCAGCTCCCAGCCGTTCAGGCGTGGAGTCTGGGACCGGTTGCGGAGCGCATCGACGAACGCGGCTGGCCACAGGTGCTGATGGCAATCCGTGCGCATGATGCCCTTTCGCGGAGGTGGAGAGGTTTTGGGGCGGTGAACCAGACGGAAGATACTAAGTAGGCTGCCGGTGTGAACCGGTTCACTCGTAACTAATTGAACCGGTTCACAACGGGGTTGTCAACTGCTTCCCGTGCGCCGAACCGTGAGATCAGGCGGGTCGGGAGGTCAACAGGTCGCCAGCTCTCACTCTTCGGCGGGCGGTCTCGGTGGAGGGGGCCCGTGGACGGGGTTGGCGGACGGAGGACGGCGTCGGGGATGGGCGGTCACGGGGGCGGACGTATGCTGGTCTGATGACCGGGGCCCAACGCAAGACACTCCAGGACATCGCCGACGCTGCGGGATTGTCGAAGGCCGCAACTTCCTATGCGCTGCGTGGCCTGCGGGGTTCAGAGGCCACCCAGGCCCGGGTGCGGGCGATCGCCGACGAGCTGGGGTACTCTGCCGACCCCATCGCCCGGGCGCTCGCCAATGGGCGCAGCGGCAACGTCGCGATTGTCGGCTCCCTCCGTGATCTGTGGCGGCAGGGTCTGGCAGTGATGTTGTCCGAGGCGCTCCGGGCACAGGAGCTTTCCTCCATCATCGCCGACGTCGACGGCTCCCCCCAGCGCGAGGCGGCAGTCCTTCGCTCCCTAGCCGCCCAGCGGGTGGACGGCATCATCGCTCTGCCTGTCGACCCCTCCGCTGAGTACTGGACCGAGGTGCCGGAGCAGACGCGCATTGTCTCCATCGGGGATGCGCTGACGGCGCGCCCCGAATCGGAGAGCGTCCTGTTCGACAATGAGTACGGGGTCGGTACCGCCCTGCAGCATCTCGCCGACCTGGGCCACCGCACCGTCGGGTTGCTCGCACCCACGCTGCCCACTACCCCTGGGCGGCCAGCGGAACTGCTGGCCCAGAGCCTGGGGGATTCGATGGGACTGAGCGTCACGGTGTCGTCGTCGCCGTCGTCAGTGCACGGGGCTGCGCACGCTGCATCCCAGTTGCTCGCCGGCCGCGAGCGGCCCACCGCGCTGTTCTGCCTGGGCGATTCGATTGCGTTCGGCGCCTACCGTGCCGCGCGGGACCTGGGCCTTCAGGTCCCGGCGGACCTGTCGATTCTCGGCTTCGACGACAGTGAGCTTGCCTCACTGGTCAGTCCCGAACTGACCACCTTCGGCTGGGACGAACAGGCAATCGTTGATGCGGCAGTCAGCGCCCTCACCATGCCCGAGGGTACTGGGACAGCCAGCGGCCGGGTGATGTTCCGCCCGATCTTTATTGACCGGGAATCGACAGCTCCTCCGTCGACACCCAGCGGCCCCAGCCACTAGCCAGCAGCTCGTTGAGCAAAGAAATATCCTTGCCGAATGCGCGGTCGTCGGTGCCCGGGGGCAACAGGTCCGATGCGTCGTCCACCAGCGTCCCGAGCCGTCGGTCCACGTGTTCCAGCGGGTCCTGGGCCAACCTGACTCCCTGGATCACCGTGAGCAGTTCGCACGCAAGGATGTCACGCAGGCCCATGACCGCGTGATCGCACGCCTCGGCGGCCTCAGCGGAGAAGCTCTGCACATCCTCCTGTCCGAACGACGTTTCGATCGCCCCGACGCTGGATGCCCGTGCGGCAGCCACCAGTTCATGCACGACGCCGACGGTCCGCTTGTGCACGGCGACCATCCCCGCGTACAGGCCGGGCTGGCCGGAGAGCTGGCGGGGGAGCCCGGTGAACCGTTCGTCCAGCAACCGGTGCACGCGTGCCGCCGACGTCTCCGCAACGTGGATCAGGGACAGCCGCAGCCCGTCGAGTGAGGCGGACAGATCGAACCCGTCGAACCCTGCGGTGCCGATGAACCGCCCGTTCAGGTACGCCGGCGAATCGGTGACACCGTTGAGGGCGCGCCCGACGGCGGCCTCCACCCCAGCGATGGAGCGCAACAGATGGGCGACGGCCGGGCCCAGTACCCGGAAGGAGAGGGGCGACTGGAGAGTGCGGGGCGCGGAGTCCTCGCCGGCGAGCCGGCGGATCGCGCCGAGCACCGTGCCCAGCTCCGCATCGGCACGGGCCAGCGCGGGATCGAACGGGTCCCGGCTCGCTCCCACCAGGCAGACCTCGGCGGAGAGGAGGGCAATGGCCTGGGCGGCGAGCAGTCGGGCATCATTAGCGAGCAGGATGGCAAGTGCCGTGGTGACCGGTACCCCCTCGATGAGGGCAACGCCCTCCTTGATGCCAAACGAGTACGGTGCCATCCCCGCCGCTTCGAACACGCCAGCGGCGTTGACAGCACCATCGCCCGCACCGGGGACAACACCGTGGCCAGCCATGGGACGTGAGGTGGTGCCGGCAGTCTGTCCAGCGCCTGCGTCAGCCAGGAAGGCGCCGGAACCGGTGAGGGCTCCACCGAGGTGGGCGAGGGGGATAATTTCGCCGGCAGCGCCAATACGGGTGCGGGGGATGGCTGGCAGCAGGTCCATGCTGAGCAGCTCCGCCAACCTGACGCACAGTTCAGCGGAAACGCCCGCGTCACCGGTGAGGAAGGTCCTCAGCCGGACCGCGATGACCGCACGGGTCTCCGGCCGGGTCAGCCAGGGCGCGGATCCTACCGCCCGGGCGAGCATGAGGTTGTTCTGGTGCCGGGACTGCGCGACGGCGTCCAGCGGCACCTCGCTGGCGGCGCCCATCCCGGTGTTCACACCGTAGACGGGGGAGCCGTCGGTGAGCAGTTCCAGCACCTCCTGGCGCTGTCCCGAGATGGTGTCGAGGAGGCTCTTTTCCAGCCGCAGCGGCCGGCCCCCGGCAATCTCGGCGATTGCGGTGGCGTCCAGCTGCTGGGGGTCGGAGATGCGCAGCACGGTGAGATGGTCAACGGGGGCGTGGGTGTGATGCATGCGCCGTTACCGGTACCTGAGCATGGTTCCGGTGTCGGTCTGCTCCGCCTTGGTAAGGATCAGGTGCGCCACCGCGACATCGAGGATCGACAGTCCGCGGTGCCAGAGCAGGATCCGCTCGTCGTCGTTCTCCCGGCCCGGCTTCTTCCCGCTGACAATTTCGCCGAGCTGCGCGTACAGGGTCTCGGGGGACAGCCGTCCGGTGTCGACGTGCGGGCGGAGTGCACCGAACCGGCCCGACTGTGCCTCACGCCAGTCGTCCACCACCACCTTGTCCATCACGTCGAGGAGATCCAGTTCCACGGCGCTGACCGTGCCGTAGGGCACCACGAACGCGCCGGGCTTGACCACGCCGGTCCGCAGCAGTGGGGCTGGCTCGTTCAGGCGGGACGCCTCCACCAGGATGTCGGCGTTGTCGAACGCTTCCTCGGCGGTGTCCACCACGCGGACCGGGGTGCTGATTTCGGCGCGCAGCTGCTCGGCGAAGGCCTCACGGGATTCCGGGCGCTTGCTGGTGACCCGGATTTCATCGAAGTCGAACATGCTGTCGAGCATGGTGACGTTGGAGAAGGCTGTGCCCCGGGCTCCCACGTGGCCCAGGATCTTCGAGTCCTTGCGTGCCAGGTGCTTGGCGCCGACGGCAGTCATGGCGCCGGTGCGTACCTCGGTGACCAGGGTGGCGTCCATGACGCAGAGCGGGACGCCCGTGGTCGGGTCGTACAGGGTGGCCATGGCGAGTTCGCTGGGCAGACCCTGCAGGTAGTTGGGGACAAAGTCGCCCACCACCTTGACGCCGCTGATGCCGTTGGCGCCGAGGTTCGACACATGGCCGCGCAGCACGTTGAAGTGCCCTACTCCGCCATTGTTGGGCATCAGGTGCATGCGGGGTTCGAAGACCGTCTCACCGCGGCCGTGGGAGGCGACGACGTCGTCCACTGCCTTGATGATCTCGGGACGGGTGAGTTCCAGCGAGTCAATATCCGGACCGCTGAGGAATCGAAGCCAAATTTCGCGCTGACCCTGCTCTGACAAAAGAACCTCCGAAGGTGAATTGTTTCATGCACGTGTCGTAGCTGTGTATCATGCTATTCATAGTGAGCGGGATCACCAAACGATGACGTTACCGAAACCGGGGGACTGACTGTGCTGAGCGACCAATCATCAGCTGACCGCGCGCACGACTGGTTGGTGGACCTGGCGCATCGCCATCGGGTCTCGCCCACCCAGCGTCGCGTGATCCAATACATGCTTGCCTCCCTCCCGGACGTGGCCTTCGCCTCGACCATCGACGTCGCCGAGGCCGCAGGGGTCAGCCAGCCCACCGTCACCCGACTGGCGACCGCGTTGGGGTATCCCGGCTATCCCGAGTTCCGTAGCGCCATCCGCGACGTGGTGCGCGGCAAGACCGCTCCGCTCAACGGTGCAGGCGCCGAACGGCCCACCATCCTTGAGTTTGAACAGCAGAACATCGGCGCCCTGGAACGCACTGTCGCCAGCGAGCAGATGCAGCGAGCGATCGACCTGCTCGCCGGTACCCAGCCGCTCGGCATTATCGGTCTCAGGGTCTCAGCCGCGCTCGCCGAGTACCTTGGCTACTTCGCCCGCCGGGTGCTGCCGGACGTGCACGTCCTCTCCGATGCCGCCTCGATGGACGACGCGATCCTGCAGCTGCACCGCAATGGCGCCACGGCCGTCCTGGCCTTCGTGATGCCCCGATACCCGGCGGTCACGGTCCGCGCCCTGGCGCAGGCCCGGTCGCTGGGCATGGCCACCGTGGCCATCGTCGACAGCCCACTGGTTCCCTTCGCGAACGACGTCGACGCCCTCCTGGTCGCGCCCGTCGGCACCGACCTGGTGTTCGACTCCCACGCCGCCGCCGTCGTCCTGGCTATCTCTCTGCTGGATGCGCTCGCAGCCCGGGACCCGCACCGCACCCAGGAACTGCTGGAAGCGCACGAGGAATTGGTGGAGCGCTGGGCCCACACCCAGCGATGAGCGCCACCCTGCTGCCAGCGTCGTCACACCGGCGGGTGCCGTGGAAGAACGGCGGCGGCTACACCACCGAGCTGGTGGTGCGGCCCGACGGCGATGCCACCGGGAGTGCGCAGGGGCCTTTCACCTGGCGGCTAAGCATCGCCACCGTGGATCGGGACGGCGGGTTTTCGGCGTTCCCCGGCGTTGACCGGTCCCTGATGGCCCTTTCGCCCGGGGGGCTGGGCCTCGTGGACGGTGGACACCCGGTTGCGCTCGGCCGGTACGGGGTGCACCGGTTCGCCGGGGAGAATGACGTTGCCGCGATCGGGGTGACCGTCCCGACGCTCGACCTGAACCTGATGACCCGGCGGGACGCCTGCACCGGAGTGCTTGAGCACCTGCGGCTCGACGCACCCGCTGGCACCCCCCGGGAGCTCGCTGCCCCGCCGGGTGGGGCTGTCGTCGTCGTGCTGCTGGCCGGAACCCTGCACGTCGATGACCAGTTGCTGAAACCCCACGACGCTGTGCTGATTGAGCGCACGTGCCAGGCTGACGACGGTGCGCTGCGGCTTTCCGGCGACGCGGACGTGGCAGTGGCTTCGGTTTACCCGCTTCCGGGTGAGGGATTTACACGTACTGTCAGCTGATGCAAGATGGCAGGCACACACACGAGGAGGTCTGATGAATAGCGCAGAATTCGAGTCGGAGGAAGCCACCGAGGCCCAGCCCGAGCTGGTTACTGTTGAACCAGCGGTGACCGCTGTGATTCCCGGAGTGATCGCGATGGAGGAGCTCACCGGCTTTTTCGACCGGTCGTTCTCCCAGGTTCCGGCGGTGGTTGGCGCCCAGGACGTGTCAATCGCTGGTCCGGCCATGGCCTTCTATAACGGGGTTCCCTCCGAAACGGTGGATCTTGAGGTGGGTTTCGTCACCGATCGCGAGGTGGAGCAGGACGGCGAGGTGGTGGCCAGTGCACTCCCCGGCGGCCGGGTGGCCAGGCTGATGCACCACGGATCCTTTGACACCCTCGGAGCGTCGTGGGAACGCCTGCAGGGGTGGATCACCGGACAGGGTCTGACCCCCAGCGACGCCCTGTGGGAGGTCTACGTGACGGAGCCGACGCCCGACATGGATCCGGCCGACCTGCGGACCGAGCTCAACTGGCTGGTCACCGAGTAGGCGTCCTCTGGTGCCGGAGCCGCTGGTCCCGGAGCCGCTAGTGGTGGAGCCGGGCCTGGTAGAGCCGGTCGTCGAGTTCCTCGAGGTCCTTCACAGCGGCGCAGAGGAGCAGCTGCCCGAAGGTGGGGGTGGTCAGGACTGGCGCGGTGCCCACGGCGATGGCGATGGCATCCGACTCGTCGTCGAGCGGGTGGGGAGCGGTCCGTTCACAAAGCTCGCGGGCGTCCAGGACAGCCTGTACCAGCGGGCGGCGCAGGGCTTCCAGTCCGGACAGGCGCTGTTCGGCGCCTTCGGAGCGGCGGCGGCGTAGAGGGGAAGCGCTGGGAAATTCGGGGGCGTCAATCCTGACTGCCAGGTTGCCGTCCTGCACTGCATAGGAGCGCGCCAGGCGGCGTCCGGTGTCGGATGATGGCCGTTTCGATTCCATGCTGCCCTATGCTCGGATGTCGGCAGCACCCCAGCGGGCTGCCCGTACTGCACTGCCGGCTCACGTGGTGTCTGCCGGATGGCTCAGCTATTTGGGTCAACGTCCCGAACGCCCAGCCAGTTCCTGCTTCCGACGATAGTGAGTCGTTGAACGCCCCGGCTATAGTCAGCATGCTTTCTTTATCCGACTGTAACTGATGCCTGAGCAACTGTGACGACATTGTGATCGGCTCGCCGGGACGGAATGCCCGGCGGAGGCTGGGGGTCACGGAGCGCGGCCGGTCGCCTATTGTGGTTTTATGTCGATCAATTCGGCTCCCGGCTGGGGTGCCTCACAGGTAGAACGTGTTGTCGAGACGGTATTGCCTACGCGCTACGGCGTGTTCCGGATGGTGGGGTACCGCGATTCCCGAAACAACGAGCACGTGGCGCTGGTGCGGGGCGACACCAACAACGGGGCGATCCCGCTGGTACGCGTGCACTCCGAATGCCTTACGGGGGACGCCCTCGGGTCCTACCGGTGTGACTGCGGCGAGCAACTCGCGGCCTCCCTGCAACGGATCAGCGAGGAGGGCACCGGCGTCGTTATCTACGTCCGTGGGCACGAAGGGCGGGGGATCGGCCTGCTGGAGAAGCTGCGTGCCTACGCGCTGCAGGATCAGGGCGCTGACACCGTGGACGCCAACACCTCGCTGGGGTTGCCTGTCGATGCACGCGACTACGTGCAGAGCACCGAGATCCTGCGCGA
This sequence comes from Arthrobacter sp. 147(2020), assembly GCF_013116715.1. NCBI lineage: Bacteria > Bacillati > Actinomycetota > Actinomycetes > Micrococcales > Micrococcaceae > Arthrobacter > Arthrobacter sp. 147(2020). Next base: position 31,787 of record NZ_JABFOM010000017.1, on the reverse strand, counting down.
CCTCGGAATTACCCGCATCCGGTTGCTCTCCTCCAACCCCGCAAAACAGGAAGCCCTGGAAAGCGGCGGTATCACCGTCGCTGGACGCAGCGGACTGAACATTGCCCAGCGGCCCGAGAACGCCGGCTACATCGCCACGAAGCGGGCCAGGATGAGGCACGACGGCGAACCGGTCCAGGACGTCTGGCGCCAGCTCACCGAGGGCACCGTCCCCCAGGGGTCGGTGCACGGTCTCGCCGCCGAGCTCATCACCCGCTACGGACCCCTGGTACAGGCCATCCGCCCCGACGGCCGCCTGGTCATTGGCCAGCTCGGCCAGAGTCTCGACGGCTTCATCGCGTCGCGTACTGGCGATGCACGGTTTGTCACGGGCAGCGAGGACCGTGAACACCTGCACCGGTTGCGCGCGCTGGTGGACGCGGTGGTGATTGGTGCGTCGACCGTGACTGCGGACGATTGCCAGCTCACGGTACGGGCCGTCGAGGGGGCCAACCCGCTCCGGGTGGTGCTGGATCCGCACGCCCGGATCCCCGATTCCTCACTGCTCCTGACCGACGGCGCCGCTCCCACCCTCTGGCTGGTGGGGACCGACGCTGTGGTTCCGGCTAAGCTCGCCGACCACGTCAGTGTCCGACGGCTCGCGGCCGACGACTTCGCGCCGCGCCGTCTGCTGGACCTGTTGGCTGACCTGGGACACCGGCGGGTGCTCGTGGAGGGCGGCGGGCACACGGTGTCACGCTTCCTCGAGGCCGGCGCGCTGGACCGGCTGTACCTGACGTGCGCGCCGATCCTGGTGGGCGACGGCGTTCCGGGGATCAGGTTCGCGGGCAGCGATGCGCTGTCAGGTGCCCTCTCGGCGCCCGTGCGGCGTTTCGAGTTCGGTAGGGACGTCTGCACCGAGTTCGACTTTTCGGCGGCCCTCTCCGTACCCGTTCCCTAGCAGGCCGCTTACGAAGAGGGCGAGCAGGAGCAGAGCGCCGGGCAGGACCGAGACCAGGGCCAGCAACCCATAGCCCACCGACACCTCGATACCCAGCGACCCCTGGTATCCGAACATCATGAACGCGACGGCGGTGACGCCCTCGCGAGGCCCCCACCCACCCAGGCTCAGGGGGATCGACATACCTGCCAGGCAGATGGCGGCCAGGCCGACGACGTCGACCGGGTCCAGCTCGGGTGCCGTCAGAGCCGCAGAGACCGCAAACAGTGCCGCATAGGAGGACCACCCCAGGACCGACAGCCCCCACACGGCCGCCACCGTCCAGTTGGGGAGCCGCCGCAGCGAGGGACGGGCGGCCAGCAGGACCAGCATGGCGCCGGCGGCGACCGCTGCGGAGGCCCGCCAGTCCACTGCCAGGAGGGCTGCCGCTGCCGCGAGGAGCACGATCACCGTCCCGGCCAGCCGCTCGCCCAGCACCGAGCCGATACTGCTGAGCCAGCTCGATCGGTAGGCAGAGCGCTGCCGGGCGGTACGGATGGCGTCGCCCGCCAGACCACCCGGGAGCACTGCATTCAGGAAGGACGCTTCGTAGCACTGGGCCAGGGCACCGCCCGGGGGAAGGTGCATCTGGAACCCTGCGGAAACCAGCCGCCAGCGCTGGGCCTGTGCGGCAGTACCGAGGAGCCCGAGCAGGAGGGCTGCGGCGATCGAAGGGAAGGTCAGTGCCTCCAGGCCGGCAGCGAACGGTCCGGTGCCGAATACCCGGACCAGCAGGTAGATCAGAGCGGCTGCGCACGCAGCCTGAAGGAGCCCCAGCCAGCGGCGGCGGGCCTGTGCGGTGAGGGTCACCGTCGTGGCGGGAGGGCGAGCAGGTCGCGGTGACCAATCGTCACCCGGAGGGACCGGGCTGCCGCCTGCTCTGATCGCCGGGCCAGCCAGCGGTCGACCTCCCCGGCGAGGGTGGGGTCTTCCTCCAGGACGGCGTCCGCCCGGTCGCTGAGGAACCGGTGGATCAGCTGGGCATGGTCTCCGGTGAGTTCCCACGGCGTGTCGACGGTGGTGACAGTGAAGTTGGCGTCCGCCAGATACCCCGCCGTCAGGTCCACGGCCTGGGCGCCCGCCCGGTCGCCACGGTTCTGGTGCCGGTTGAAGGCGTCGTTGAGGCGTTCGTCCAGGGGGTCCGCCGGTTCGATGTCCATCACGCCGGTGACGCTGAGGCTGAACAGGGCAGCGGTCCCCGTCGCGGCCAGGGTGGCGCAGAGCTCGCGGAGCTGGTCGGGGGTGAGGAGATCAAGAAGGGCTGAGCAGGTGACGAACCGGTGCCGGTCCGGGGCAGGACCGTCAACTGCAGAATCAGCTGTATCAGCGTCGGCGTCGAGGATCTGCCCAAGGTCTTCGATCCCGGCCACCACTGCTTCAGTGCCGGCGACGCCATCGACCGGTGGAGCACTCAAGGTGTGGTCCAGCAGATCAGCGTCATGGTCAATAAGGGTCCACCGCTGGGACAGGGCCAGTTGTGGGGCGAGCCACGCCTGGTTGGCCCCCGTGCCGGCGCCGAGGTCGAAGATCCGCACCGGACCGGTGTGGTCGGTACCTCGGATCTCGGCGAGGAAGTCCTGTAGGTCAGCGAGGAGGGGCTGGCTTGCCTGCCGGGCGGCTTCGTCGGCGGGCCGGCGGAGGGAGAGCCAGTCGCTGCTGATGGGTCGGGGTGCATCCGGGTCAGCGTCGGTCACGGGTCGATGATCTTCAGCAGCGTGGTCGCGGTAGTGGCCCATGTCGGCAGTGTATCGCGGCGGCGCAGCGCGGCGGTCCGCCACGACTGGCGGAGGGCCGCGTCGGTGAGCCAGGTCCGCAGCAGTTCGCTGAGCCGGTCCGGGTCGGAAGGATCGACGACGGCGCCGGGGAGGTTACCGTCGTCGTTCGCTGCGGTGCCGCCGGTCAACGCTTCGACCGCGCCGGTGCCACGGCCCACCACGCCGGGGATGCCCCGGGCCAGTCCCTCGGTTACCACCATCCCAAACGTCTCAGCCACCGACGGCAGGAGCAGCAGATCGGTGCGTGCCCAGTCGGCGTCGAGCGCTGGACCCCGGAGCACACCGGGGAAGGCGACCCGTCCCGGCGGGAGTTTCCCTGCCAGCTCCCTCAGGCCGGTCGCGTGGGCGCCGTCGAGCGGACCACCCACCAGTGAGGCGGTCCAGGGCAGGTCGACGACGTCGGCGAGTGCGGCAAGCACCACCGAATGGTTCTTCCGGGGCGTCAGCGACCCGAGCATCAACAGGTGCGGACTGCCCTCCTGGCTACTCCCCGGAGCGATCTCGGCCGGTTCAGTGCCGGGCGGCACGGAGTGCACGCGGTCCAGCCGGTAGCGGCGTTGCAGGTCCTCGCGGGCCCAGTTGCTGGTGCAGATCACCCCGGTGGCGTGCCGCAACGAGGCCTCCTCCGACGCCGCGAAGGCCGCCTGCTCCGCTCCGCTGAGGCCGGTCTCTGCGGGAAGCGGCAGGTGCAGCAATACCCAGACGATGACGCCGGCGTCGACCGCTGCCCGAACTGCCTCCGGGGCGGCTGAGGCCATGAGCCCATCGACCAGCACCACCGAACCGGCCGGGCTATCCCGGAGCGCAGCGGCGAGCACCCGGTGGTGGTGCGCAGAGGCGTCCGGCCAGTCGCCGCGCACCGGGATCATCGTCACGCGGTGCCCTGCGTCGCCCAGCGCCGCAGCCAGCCGGTCGTTGTAGATGGTGCCGCCGCTGGGTCCGGGTGCGCCGGGATCCACCAGGGTCAGGTCCACCGGGCTAGCCCGGTACGTCAGCCGGATCGAACTCCACGGAGTAACCGGCCCAGGCATCCGGGTGCTCCCGGAGCACCACGTCGAGTCCGGCAAACACCGAGGTGTCGAACCGGTCCTGCAAGCGGTCGGCGATGTACCGGGCCACCGCCTCGGTGGTGGAGAGGACGCCCGCGAAGTCGGGATGCTCGTCGAGGTTCCGGTACCGCAACCCGTCCAGCACCTCGCCGAGCATAGCTGTGGCCTCGCCAATGTCGATCACCACCGCATGTTTGGTCAGTTCACGACGCCGCCAGGTCACCTCCACCACCAGCGTGGCGCCGTGCAGGCCCTGGGCCGGGCCGAAGAACGGGTCGGGAAGGCTGTGGGCGATCATCACGTGGTCGCGGACGGTCAGGCGGTACATGGGTCTCCTGTGGTCGTTGGATACAGCGGTGCGTGGGGGCGTGACGATGAGGGCCGGGCGCCGGGATTACGGGGTGTGGTCGGAGCCCGGGTAGGCGATCACGTGGCAGAGGGCGGAGAGGGTGCCGCTGGACAGGTCGCGCATCACGTTCGGCAGGTCTTCGAAGGGTGAGGACCCGCTGAGCAGGGCATCGAACGCCGGATCCTTCAGCGCGTCGAGGGCGGTGGTGAGGCGGTCCTGGTGGGTGCGGCGGGCCCGGCGCGGAGCGGCGATGGTGCCCACCTGGCTTGCCCTGATGGTGAGCCGGCGGGCATGGAAGTCTGCCCCCAGCGGCACCTCGGGCGAGTTGGTGCCGTACCAGGACAGCTCGATCACCTCGCCCTCATCGCCGAGCAGGCCCAGGCCCAGCGACAGGCCGGCGGCTGTGGAGGAGCAGTGGTAGACCAGGTCGCAGTCGCCCGCCGCGTCGTCCGGGTGCACCCAGTCCACTCCCAGCTGCTCGGCGAGCGCGGCACGGGCGGGATCCGGATCCATCAGTTGGAGGCGCGCCAGGGGGAAGCGGCGGAGCAGTGTTGCGATGGCGGCTCCGATCATGCCACCGCCGACGACGGCGATCCGGTCACCGATGCACGGCCGGGAATCCCACAGGGCGTTCACTGCCGTTTCGACGGCGCCGGCCAGGACTGCGCGTTCGCTGGGGACGTCGTCGGGAATCAGGGTCAGTGCCTCCGTCGGAACCACGTAGCGGTCCTGATGGGGGTAGAGGCAGAAGACCCGCTTGCCCACCAGGGAAGCGGGGCCGTCCTCCACCAGCCCCACGGAGAGGTACCCGTATTTCACCGGCCCACCGAAAGAGCCCTCCTGGAAGGGTGCCTCCATCAGGGTTGCGATCTCAGGAGGAATACGGCCGTCGTGGACCAGTGTCTCGGTTCCCCTGCTGATGCCCGAGTACAGGGTGCGGACCTCTGCCTGGCCGGGCTCCAGCGGTGGCAGGGGAGCGGTGCGGAGTTCGCCGTGCCCGGGACTGGTGGTCCAGTACGACTGGCTGTGGGAAGACATAACTCGATTATGCCCTGCAGCGCCTGCAAGGCCGCAGGGGATGCCGCCAGCCTTCTAGCCGATGTAATCAGTAGACTGGCTAGATGATTACTGTCAAGGGAACCATCAGCACGCCGCTTTCACCCTCGAAGGCCTTCGCGTACCTCTCCGAGTTCGAGCACACCAGCGAATGGGATCCGGGCACACCAGTTGTCGAGAAGCGTTCCATCGGCCCGGTCGCCGTCGGTCACAAATACCACGCAGAGGCGGAATTCCGCGGGAAGCGTCAGCCGATCGAATACGAAGTGACCGAGCTGCGGCAGGGTCACATCAAGCTGCGGGGGGCCAACAAGACTCTCGTTTCGTTCGACTCGATCGACGTCGTCCCGTCGGCGACAGGCAGCGACGTCACCTACACGGCCGAGTTCCAGCTCAACGGGTTCCGGCGGATTGTCCAGCCGTTCCTGAAGCCGGCGTTCAACTCGCTGCGTGACCCCGCGCTGAATGGTCTCCGGGACAAACTGAACTCACTCGTCTAGCCCGGAAAGCGACGCCGGTGGCGCGGGTCAGCAAACGGGCACTGTTCGATGCGTCGGGTGCGGTGCTGGGGTCGGCGGGGATCGGCATCACCCTGCTGGCGTTGAACGATTCCCACAACGTCACCAACCTGGCTGCCGTCGTGGCCGGGCTGACCCTGGTGACCGTCGCGGCGTTGAGTGTGGTGCGTCGTCGGCCGTCCTACTCCGGACCTGCCGATCGGGTCACCCTGCTGCGGGCCGTGCTGGCCGGAGGCTGCGCCACCATTGTGGTCCTGTCCCTCTGGGGAGACGTGCCCACCCGGTCATGGTGGCTGGTCCTGCTGGCCGCCCCGGCTGTGCTGCTGGACGCGGTCGACGGCGCCGTGGCCCGGCGGACGGGCACCGCGTCCACCGCGGGTGCCCGCCTCGACATGGAAACCGACGCCATTTTGCTGCTGGTGCTCTCCATACCGGTGGCCCTGACCGTCGGCTGGTGGGCGCTGCTGATCGGGCTGATGCGCTACCTGTACGTGGCGGCCTCGTGGTTCCGCCCGGCGCTGCGGGGAGACCTGGAGTTGAGCCAGTTCCGGCGGGTGGTCGCCGCCACCCAGGGAGTGGTGCTGGTGGTCGTCCTGGTCCCCGCGACACCGATAGCGCTCGCCGTCCCCGTGGCCGCTGCTGCCCTGGTATTGCTGGGGGCGTCGTTTGGCCGGGATGTGGTGCGGTTGGAGCGCTCCACCCGCACCCCCAGTTCCTAGCCGGTTATTGATTCCGCGGGGGCGGATTCGGGCCGGGCTACCCGGTGGGCATGGTCAGCTCGCCCACGTACTGCCTGAGCGTCGTCGTCGGGCGTCCGATCAGCCGGGAGAGGGTTCCGTCGCTCTCCGCGAGGAGGCCGGCAGCGATGTTGGCGTCGAGTGCGGCGACAAATCCGGCGGTCCCGTCGTCCAGGCCGAAGCCCTTCAATGCGGCGCGGTGCTCGTCGGTGGTGAGGTGGTTGACCGTCACGTGGTTACCGGAGATCGCGGAGATGGTGGCAGCCAGCTCCTCGAAGTCCCACGGCTCGTCGCCACCCAGTTCCAGGATTTCGCCGTCGTACGCGTCCGAGAGGAGGACGACGGCGGCAGCCTCGGCGTAGTCGGCGCGGGTGGCGCTGGCGACCTTGCCGCTGCCGGCGCTGGTCATGATGGTCCCGGTGGAAACCGCCTGACGGATCGTGTCGGCGTAGTTCTCCGTGTACCAGTTGTTGCGCAGCACCGTGTAGGTCAGGCCGGATTGTTCGAGGAGCTCCTCTGTCGCCTTGTGGTCGGGTGCGAGGACGAGGGCAGAGGTCGAGGCCTTCGGTGCGCTGGTGTAGACAAGGGACGCGCCAGCCCGTCCGGCCGCCTCGATCACTGCCTGGTGCTGGGCGACGCGCTGGCCCACCTCGGTTCCGGAGATGAGGAGCACCTTCTCCGCCCCGGCGAACGCGGCATCCAGCGACGCGGGATCCGCATAGTCGAGGCGTGCCGTCCCGACTCCCTGTGATGCCAGCGCGGTGAGTGCGGCCTCGTTGCGTCCGCCGGCCACGATCGTTGACGGGTCAACGTCGCGGGCCAGCAGATACTCGACGACCTTGCGGCCCAGGTGGCCTGTGGCTCCGGTGATGACGATTGACATGTGGTTCCTCCCGTTGGGCACTGAAAGTAGTGCGTCTACTGGAGGTAACCCTGGAGTGTCCGTTTCACTTCCCGACGGCGTGGATCCGCCAGTTTACCGAGTGGGTGGCGTCTGGCTGGAGGACCAGGAGGTTGGTCCCGGAGTTGAAGGCGTCCGGCGGGCAGGTCATGGGCTCGACCGCAAGGCTTCCGCGGCTTTCCGGCGGATTACCCGGCAGATCGCCGGTGTGGACCTGGACCCACGGGCAGTCCCGGCCAAAGGAGACGGCCGCGCCGTTGCCATCGGGGCCGGTGACGCTGACCGTCGCTACGCCGTCGGCGTAGCCGAGGTCCGTGAACGCGTGGTCGAGGAATGCCGCCCCGATTCGGGTGGGCGAGCGGAAGTCGAAGTCCCCGGTGACAGCGGCCCGCGTGGTGGGAATCAGCCGGTCCTCGGTCACTTCGAGCACCGTGTCCGCTGGCAGGGTGAGGGTCCACTCATCCACCGGGCCGTTCCCGGCCACGAGGTAGGGGTGGGGTCCCACGCCGTAGGGGGCGGCGTCGGGCCCGGTGTTGACGGTGGTCACGGTGGTGGTGAGGCCGTCGTCGTCGAGCGCGTACTGCACCTCAACGGCTAGCCGGAACGGGTAGCCCTTCTGTGGGACGACTGTCGCCCGGAGGGTGACCGATGCGTCGCTGTGTTCCACCGTCTCCCACTCGTCCCAGGCGAGCAGCCCGTGCAGGGCATGGCCGCGCTCGGGTTCGGTCAGGCTGAGCTGGTGGGTGGTTCCCTCAAAGTCATACGAGCCGTCCACTACCCGGTTGGGCCACGGAACCAGGAGTGCGCCCCGGTACTGGGGACGGATCTCGTTGGCGCTGTAGTGCCGGGTGAGGTGGCGTTCGGCATACCGGAGTTCTCGCAGCGAGGCTCCTACGCCGGCGACGACGGCACTGTAGTCGCCGTGCCGCAGGAGGTGCTGGTGTCCGGACAGGGGAGTGGTGTGGTCCATCATGACCCTTCGCTGGGGAGTTCGAGTTCGTCGTTGAGGCTCAGGCATTCGGAATCCTGCGCTATCACCGATACCGCGGTGCCCAGGTCCACCAGGATGGTGCTCGACGCCACTTCGTTCGGGTCAAACAGGATTTCCACGGCCGGGTCGCGTCCGTAGGTGGTGGCGCGCCAGACCTCCTCCTCTTCCTGGATGATCCAGTCGACGCCGTTCACCGAGGCGCAGGCGTCGGTGGTGGGGCCGGGAACGGCGACGCCACAGCGCAGCACCACCTGCGACGGGTCACCCCACGCGGCCGTCGCCTGGCTGTCGGTTTCCCGCAACTCGTTCTCGGCGACAACGTCGGGCAGGGAGACCATCACCGAGGCGCATTCGGGGTTCGCGGCATCCTGCGCGGCCTCCACTCCAACGATCGGCGTGCAGGCGGTCAGGCCCAGAACGACGACGGCAAGCGGGGGGAGGAGTCGGGAGGCACGCATGGTGCCAGCTTAGTAGCCGCAGACGGGGCGAGGAGCGACCGGCGCTGGTTCCCAGCTTCCTCCCACAGTTGAAGGTTAGGATGGGGAGCTGTCTTATGTCAGGGAGAATCCGTCGTGTCAAATTATCTCGAAGAGCCCGTCCAGCCGAGGGCCCGAAAGAAGCGCCCGGTGCGCCTTGTCCTCTTCTCGGCGCTTGCGTTGGTGCTGGTCGCCTGCCTCGTCACGGGTGGCTACCTGTTCAATTTAGCCAGCACCTACAACGCGCAGACGCAGACCATCGAAGAGGTGTTTCCAGAAGGCACCGACCGTCCCACCCGGGCCGCCGAGGCCGAGGGGGCACTGAACATCCTCCTGCTGGGCAGTGACGAAAACGGCGGCAGCGGCGAGACCGAGAACCTGCCGGGGGTACCCAACGAGGGACGCTCCGACACCATGATGCTGATGCACATTCCCGCTGACCGGGAGGGCGTGTACGTCATGTCGATCATGCGGGACACCTGGACCGACATTCCCGGATATGGCGAGCACAAGATCAATGCCGCCACCGCGTTCGGCGGGGTGCCGCTTCTAGTGGAGACGGTCGAAGGGTTGTTTGATGCGCCGATCGACCACGTCGCCATCATCGACTTCGAAGGCTTCACCGGCCTCACGGACGCGTTGGGGGGAGTGGAAGTGAATAACGAGATTGCGTTCCAGTCCCGCGGAGCCGACGGCGAGTTCTTTGCCGAGGGACCCATCACCCTGCAAGGGGAATCCGCGTTGAAGTTTGTCCGTGAACGGTATGCCTTCACCGACGGCGATTACCAGCGGGTAAAAAACCAGCAGCTCTTCATCCAGGCGGTCATGGGCAAGTTCCTCACCGCTGACACCCTGTCTAATCCGTTGAAGATCAACGAGATCGTCGGTCAGGTGTCTCCCTACCTCAGCGTCGACGAAGGTCTCGACGCCTCGGCTGCGGGCAGCCTGGCGCTGTCACTACGGAATGTCCGCAGCAATGATGTGGAGTTCTTCACCCTGCCAAACCTCGGTATCGGGACGTCAGCGGATGGACAATCCATCATTGTGAAGGACGACGCCGCCATCGCCGAGATCGCCGCGGCACTCGACACCGACACCCTCGGCGATTACGTCGAAACCGCCTCCCAGTAGGATGGGCGGCTCGTCGGAGTCTGCCCGGACATCTGCCCCGTAGAATGAGGACCCATGGAATTATTGATGCGCCGCTCTCTCGCCGGCCTGACCGTCGCTGCGCTCTGCGTTGGCCTCGGCGCGGGCGTGGCTTCGGCCACCGAAACCCCAACGCCCGGCCCGACGACGAGTCCGGCGCCGTCTCCTACGCCGGCACCCGAACCAGCACCTGCACCGCAGCCGGCACCGGCCCCAGCGCCCGCTCCAGCCCCCGCACCTGCGCCTGCCCCTGAACCGGAACCTGCACCGGCCCAGCAGGGGCCAGCCATTGACCCGGCGACCGGATTCGAGGTCGACCCGGTGACGGGGTACCCCATCCACCCGCCCACGGGATTCCTGATCGAACCCGGTACCGGCAACCTGATTGACCGGGCGACCTTTTTCTACACCGACTTCCGGTGGATCGCCGTCACGGGGGGAGTAGTCGACCTGACGGACACCTTCGAGGCCGAGGAAACACCGGAGCCGGAGGAGACCGAGACCCCCGAGGCGGAAGCGACCGAGTCCTCTGAGCCCGAAGAGACCGAAACTCCCGAGCCCACCCCCACTGAAACCCGCTCGGCCACCCCTACCCCTTCGGCCACGCCGGAGCCTACGCAAACCGCAACGGATGTCAGCGAGGCGAGCTCAACCGAGGAAGCCTCGGCCGGCTCAAGCCCGCTGACGCGGGTGCTGGTCATCCTGGGTCTGGTTGGTCTGGGAGTGCTCTACTATGCGAAGCTCCGGGGCGGCAATACGCCGAGGCCCGAGCCCGAGAAATAGGATGTGCTTTTAGTGGGATAATTCCTGGGGTTCCGCGCTGCGAATGACCTAGTCAGCGCTAGAACGACCGTTCAGCTACCTTCGGTCTACACTTGAACCTGATCCGCTCGACACGAAGCAACTAAGACACTTTGGGGGTGTGCGTTGCGCATTTTATTATTGACGCATTCTTATGCCCCGGAGCATAGCCCTCCGCAGCGACGTTGGACGCAATTTATCCGGTCGTTCCGCGCTGCTGGCTGGGATGTTGATGTCGTCGCTCCGATCGCCCACGCTCCCTTCGGCAAGCGGACCCTGCCGCGCAGTCAGGCAGGTCGGCCGTTCCTGTGCTCGCCTGGGGAATACGGTGAACAGATTCGGCGGGTGCCCTTTCTCTGGCATCGGAATACCCGACTGGGCCGACTGAGCAATCATCTTTTCTCGGCGGCCTGCAGCGTCCCCGCTGCCTTCCTGTCGAAACGCCCCGACGTCGTCATTGTCACAGTCCCCAGCCTGCCCATCCTGGGTGCGGGATTTGTTGTCTCGCGGCTCATGCGACGGCCGCTCGTCGTTGACATGCGCGATGCGTGGCCGGATCTCGCCCGGGACGCAAAACTGGTGAAGAGCAGTGCTAAGGGCGTCGTCGAGCGGATCATCATGGCCATCCAGGACCGCGCCGAGCTGGTGGTGACTGTGACCCATGGGTTCGCGCGGACACTGCGCCAACGGGGCCTGAAAAACGTCGCAACGGTCACCAATGGAGTGGACCTGCGCGGGCTGGACCAGCTGGCGCCGCCACCGCTCGAAGCGGACCGGCTCGAGGTGCTGTATCTCGGCAATCATGGTGAAAGCCAACGGCTGGATGTGGCAATCCGGGCAGCGGCACTCGTAGGCGGGCGGATGCGCCTCACCATGGTCGGTAACGGGGTTCAACGGCTCGAGCTGGTACAGCTCGCTCACGAGCTCCAGGCGCCGGTGGAATTCCACCCCTCCGTCTACGGCCCAGCCGTGAGAGGGTTTTACGACCGCACGGATAGCTGCATTGTTTCGCTCCGCGACGACTGGAAGTCCTTCGAGACCACCATTCCCTCCAAGACCTACGAAGTGCTGTCCCTGGGACGGCATGTCACCGGAATCGTGCTGGGCGAGGCGCAGAAGATTCTTCAGGACGCAGAATCTGGCCATGTTGTCGCTTCATCGCCGGAAGACGTTGCGGAGCTCTGGAGGAAGCTCGCCGCAGATCGTTCGCTGCTGCAGGTCAACGGTGCAGGACGCACCTGGGTGAAGAACAACGCCGACGTCGAGGCGCTGGCGCAAAGCTATATCGACCTGCTGGCCGAAGTAGCTGGGGGTCCGCACCGGTGACAGATGGGGCAGTGCTGCGCAATGCGCGGTTGTTGGGCACCACCGCCTTACGTCATCTGCGCGACGACCCGCTTCTGCTGGTGCTGCAAGTGTCGCGCAGGTTGCCCAGCGGCGCGGTGTACCGGGCGGCCGGAGCGGCTGCCTTTCTCAGCCGGACTCCACTGACCCAAGCGGTCGCCGCGTACCTTCGCGGGGACAGTAGCCGCACCCGCGAAGTATTGCGGTCGGCATTGGGCGCCGACGTGCGAGCCTCGACTGCCCTTCGATTGGCGGAGGTTGCTTTGGCCGCAGGGTATCCAACGATGGCGGATGAGTTCATCGTTCGGGCCCAGACATCCGGCGCGCCGGATGCCAGTCGGACTATTGCGCGACGGCGCTGGTACGACGGCGACATGAGCGGCGCCGTGGAGGTACTCAGAGCGGCCGGTCGGAACCGAACGGCGGAGAGGCTTGAGTCGGAACGTCGGGTCTTCGCTGGCTGGACACCCACGGTGCCGCCCGTCAAGGGGTATGTGCCCCGGCAGCATACAGTGCTGCACGTCCTGACCAACTCGCTGCCCCATACCGGGAGCGGCTATGCGCAGCGCTCCCATTCGATCCTCAAAGCCCAGCATGACGCGGGATGGACGGTTCATGCGGCAACCCGCGTGGGCTACCCGGTGCAGGTGGGTAAACTTTTCGCTGCTGACATTGATGTGCTGGATGGGGTTTCCTACCATCGGTTGCTGCCTTCGACCCTCGCCGAAGGGTTTGATGGCAGGCTGCAGCAGCAAGCTGAGGAACTCCTGGCCCTGGCACTCCAGGTCCGGCCCACTGTCCTGCATACCACCACCCATTTTGTGAATGGTCTGGTGGTGCGCGAAGTTGCGCGGGCCCTGGGCATCCCTTGGGTGTATGAGGTTCGTGGCCAATTGGCTGACACCTGGGCCTCAAGTCGTAGTGATGCGGCAAAGAAGAGCGAACGCTATAGGCTCTTCACTGAAAGTGAAGCTCAGGTTATGCAGAGTGCCAACCTGGTGGTGACGTTGGGTGAGGCTATGAAGCAGGACATGGTGAGCAAGGGAGTAGACCCGCGTAAGGTCCTGTTGTGCCCGAACGCCGTGGGGGATGAGTACCTCGACGAGCCGATGGACTCAGGCAGTGCGCGTCAGTCGCTCGGTCTCCCCAGCGACGGCGTGTACATCGGAACGGTCAGCAGCATTGTCGATTATGAGGGCCTCGATGATCTGTTGCGGGCGTTCGCAGTGCTAGTGCCTGACCACCCTGGTTTGCGCTGTCTGATCGTGGGGGATGGCGTGGCACTGCCATCGTTGAAGACTTTGGCTGGGCAGCTCGGTGTAAGCGCACTTGTGACGTTTACCGGCCGGGTTCCGCGCGAGAGAGCCCGGCTTCATCATCAAGCAATCGACATCTTTGTGGTGCCGCGGAAGGACCTGGAAGTGACCCGAGCGGTAACGCCGTTGAAGCCAGTCGAGGCGATGGCGTCTGCCCGGGTTGTGGTGGCGAGCGATCTCCCCGCTCTCCGTGAGATCGTCTCGGCTGATACAGGGGTGCTGGTCTCCGCCGGTGATGTCGCGTCTTTGACGTCGGGGATTCGTGGACTCCTTGACGACGGCGGTGCCTTGAGCAGTGAAGCAATAGAACTCGGAGTGTTCGGTCGTCGAGACGTCCTTACCAACCGGACATGGACCGGAACTTCATTCAGTTTGCTTCACTCGTACTCAGGGCTGGAGCGCGCTGCCTAATGGCTGTTCCTGATGAAAAAGATGGTGCCGTACCAACCTCGGTAGACTTGCGAACCCTAATAAAAGTTGGGGTCAGGCCGCACTTCCTCGACTACCTAGTTGCCCTGTGGGACTACCGCCATTTCGTCTTCTTTGACGCGAAAGCGAGTGTTCAATCAGGAAATAGTCGTGACCGTCTGGGTAGTATCTGGCTCATTCTCAATCCGGTACTGAACGGATTGACCTTTTACCTTATTTTTGGTGTCTTGCTGCAAGTAGACCGCGGTATCGAAAACTTCATTGGATTCCTGATCATCGGGGTCTTCCTCTTCCAGATGAGCAGCCGATCAATTTCGAACGGCGCGCGAGCAATTCAGTCTAATTTGAAGGTAGTGCAGGCCTTCAACTTTCCCAGGGCAACTCTATTGCTTTCAGTCAATATTCGTGAGCTGCTGGCAAGTGTCCCGGTGATCATCACCATGCTGGTCCTGATCTTGTTACTTGAGCCAGCTGAGGAAATCACCTGGCTATGGTTCCTCGTCGTTCCCGCGCTTCTCCTCCAGACCGTGTTTAACCTTGGAATTGGTTTGATTCTGGCTCGCGTAGTTTCGAGGGTGAATGACGTCGCCAACGTCATCAGCTTTGTTATGCGGATCTTGATGTATGCCTCCTGTGTAATGTTCCCGATATCCCTGTTCGATCCATATCCGACAGTTCAGGAAGCGATTGAAGTTAATCCTCTGTACCAGGTGCTCACAATCGTGAGGGAGTCAGTTCTATATAGCGAAGTGCCGTCCTGGGAGTCTTGGGCGATCTTAGGGGCGTGGGCGCTCGGAGCGTTGGCGGTCGGCATGGTCTTCTTTTGGCTCGCGGAGGAGACTTACGGCCGTGACGAATAAAATAGAGTTCCTCTCCGAACCGCCAGCCGTCGTAGTGAATAACGTCAGCATGGCCTACCGTGTGCCAACTTCGGACAACGCTGCGAGCACAGGGCTTCTGCGATCGATCCGGCGAGCTATTGGCAACCGGCCGATGGTAGACGTCCACGCCTTGCAGAACATCTCGCTCGTCGTTGGACGTGGTGAATCAGTCGGGATAATTGGCCGCAACGGATCCGGTAAGAGCACGTTAATGAAACTTATTAACGGGAGGGTTCCGCCCACTTCCGGAGCCATCTACGCGTCGTCCCGCCCAACTTTACTCGGGGTGAGTGCAGCACTGGTTCCGGACATTTCCGGTGAGCAGAACATAATCCTGGGATGTCTCGCCATGGGAATGTCGAAGAAGGATATCTCAACCAAGTACCAGGGCATAGTCGAACTATCTGGCCTCGAGAATTCAATTCATCTACCCATGCGGACCTATTCGTCGGGGATGGCCTCGAGGCTCCAGTTCGCAATCGCGACAGCTGTGGACCCCGAGATTCTGTTGATCGATGAGGCGTTGAACACCGGGGATGATCAGTTCAAGGGCAGGACCAAGCAAAGGATGGACGAACTACTCGGCAAAGCGGGTTGCGTTTTTCTTGTCAGTCACAGTGTTGGAACCATCAAGGAAATGTGTACCCGGGTGGTTTGGCTCGATGAGGGTGAGCTAGTGATGGACGGGCCGGCCGATGATGTCATCAAGTGGTACACCACATTCATCAAGCATTTGACCTCTCGAGACCGGGTAGCGGCTATGAAGACCAAAAGACGAGTGATGAACGATCTCGTGGTCCCGCATCTTATGGCCCGTGAAACCGGGCGAAGGAGCACCGAGTGATCGCCTTGGACGCCCGCCGGATAAGAACGGCGGCGTGGCATTTTCGTCATGGGGGATTCGCGGCCCTCAGAACCTGGCATAGAAGAAACCAAGCGGAACAAGGCGTTTTCACGGTAGATAGTGCCCGTGGGGCTGAAGGCGCTTGGACCGGACGTCGTAAATCCAGGCGGCTAGGCTTTGCGGAAGCGCAGTTGACGGGATCGGCGGTGCCGAGACGGTCATTACGCGCAGCGGTGATACTTGATGAATTCTCGGCGTTGGCATTCGGCTACGAATGGGAATCAATCCACCTGACACCGAACAACTGGCGTGCCGTAGTTGCCGGTCAAAGTGTTGACCTGCTCTTTGTTGAGTCAGCCTGGAACGGGAACGGGGGTGCCTGGCAATACAACCTGACCGGTCCTTCAGGGCCCTCGGAGGCGTTCCGGGAACTGCTTCAGGCGTGCAGCGACAAAGGTATCCCCACCGTGTTCTGGAATAAAGAAGATCCTCCGCATTATGACGACTTCCTACCAGCGGCAAAGCTGTTCGATCATGTATTCACGAGTGATTCGAACATGGTGGAGCGGTACAGAGCGGACCTGGGACATGATCGAGTCGAATCATTGTCCTTCGCGGCACAGCCCGCCATTCACAATCCCGTACGACCAAGACATGGATGGCACCAAAGAGACATTGCCTTTGCGGGGATGTATTTCCGGCACAAGTTTCCTGAACGTCGTGCTCAGATGGACCTGCTGCTCGGAGCGGCGGTGGAAGCGTCCGCGTCAATGAAGACGGGTTTAGAGATATTCTCGCGCAAGTTAGGTGATCGAGAGGACTATCAGTTCCCTTCGCGCCTTGCGCCCTATGTTGTAGGATCGCTGTCTTATCCTCAGATGTTGACCGCGTACAAGGCATACAAAGTCTTCCTGAACGTGAATTCCGTGACTGAATCCCCGAGCATGTGTGCACGTCGGGTCTTTGAAATTACAGCTTCTGGAACTCCGGTGGTTTCGACGAGAAGTGCAGCCATCGAGCGATATTTTGCTCCCTCTGAAGTTCCAATTATCGACACTCCTGAGGATGCAGTCAGTCTGCTCTCTGCCCTCGTTCGACAGCCCTCGATGGGCGAGCGGCAAGTACACCTCGCACAACGTGTGATCTGGCGTGAGCACACCTACGCTCAACGAGTGGAACAAATTCTTCGTGCCGCAGTTCCAGCATTGTCCCGGCCGATGGTTCTGCCGACCGTGAGCGTGATGGTTTCGACTTATCGCCCTCATCAGCTGGAGCATGTGTTTCGAACAGTGGGTGCTCAGCTCGACGTGAACCCAGAGTTGGTATTGCTTACTCATGGATTCACACCAGATGCATCGACGCTCGAGAAGCTGAGGAAGAACCACGGCATAGAATCCCTGACCCTGCTGACTGCACCAGCAAGCCGGAGTTTAGGGCAGTGCCTCAATGACTGTGTCGAGGCCTCATCTGGCTCTGTACTGACGAAGATGGATGACGACGACTTTTATGGGCCGCACTACCTCGTGGATCAGCTCAGTGCCTTGAGCTATTCCGGGGCGCAGATAGTTGGTAAACAGGCCCACTACATGTACCTGCAGTCTCATGACGCGACAGTGCTCCGTTTCGCGCACAAAGAGCACCGGTTCACTAGCATGGTGATGGGGCCAACCATCATGGGTTCGGCGGGCACTCTTCGGGATTTTCCCTTTGAGAATCGAAGCAAGGGAGAGGACACTGCGTTCCTCAAAGCTGTTTCGGTGGCATCCGGGGCAATTTACTCATCCGACAAATACAACTTTTACCAGCAACGCAACGGATCCGGTCATACCTGGCAGGTGTCCGATAACGAAATACTTGCCACCGCGGATCTCTCGTTCTTCGGTAGACCAGACCACCATGTATCAATCTAGGGGAGCGCATGAATAGCATCCGTAAAGTTGCAGTTATCGGGCTAGGCTACATAGGACTACCTACAGCTGCCATCCTCGCCACCAACGGGCTCCAAGTTGTCGGAGTAGACATCAAGCGCGAAAACGTGGATGCAATCAACCGCGGAGAAGTGCCATTTGTCGAGCCTGATCTCAATATTCACGTAGCTGGCGCGGTCAGTGTCGGCGCACTTACTGCGACCACGGAAACGCCCTCGGCCGACGCTTTCATCCTTGCGGTTCCAACCCCGTTCAATGCCGATAGGACGGCTGACCTCTCCTACATTGAGGCCGCGGCACGGGGTCTCGCACCCAAGTTGGAGGGCGGCGAGCTCATAATCCTCGAATCGACCTCGCCCCCTGGAACCACCCAGCATCTTGCTGACTACCTTATCGGATTACGGCCCGATCTCAGCCTCGATGGTGCCAACGACAAGCCAATTATCCATGTAGCCCACTGTCCGGAACGTGTGCTGCCCGGGCGAGTGATGATTGAGCTGGTCACCAACGACCGCATTGTCGGTGGTATTACCAATGAAGCTACTGAGCTAGCCCGCCAGCTATACCACGTGTTCTGCCAAGGCGACATTCATCTCACCGATGCTGCAACAGCTGAGATGGCCAAGCTCGTTGAGAACGCCTACCGGGACGTGAACATCGCGTTCGCAAACGAGCTGTCCGTCATCAGCGACAAGGTTGGGATCGACGTCTGGGAACTCATTGAACTTGCCAATCATCACCCCCGCGTGAACATCCTGCAGCCAGGCCCCGGGGTAGGCGGACACTGCATTGCCGTTGACCCGTGGTTCATCGTTTCGGCTGCACCCCACGAGTCGAAGCTGATTCGTCAAGCGCGCGAAACAAACGACGCCAAGCCAGCCTGGGTCATCGATCAGGTGAAGATTGCCGTCAAGAGTGCGGGCAAGGACGCGAAGGTCGCTGCGCTTGGCCTTGCCTTCAAAGCCAACATCGACGATCTTCGCGAATCTCCGGCCGTCGAAATAGTCCGGCAACTCAGCCAGGATCTGGATGAATGCTCGGTACTCGTCGCCGAGCCACACGTCACGGTGCTTCCCCGATCGCTCAGTTCGCTGACCAACGTCCAGCTCATGGCGACTGAGAGTGCGGTCCGGAGTGCCGACGTTGTGCTGTTACTCGTCGACCACGACGAGTTCAAGGAGATGGATCGGGCCATGCTCGAAGGTAAAGCAGTTGTGGATACCCGCGGGATCTGGCGCTAATGATTAACCAGTGCCAAGATACTCGGTCGGGGCCAGTTGGATTCGAGTCCGGGATGAGCCATGCAGTTCGATGACGAAAGACGGACCCGCTCGTCGATTGATGCAGCGAGAAGGTCTAAATACCTAGCGGATATTGATAAATTCATCGACGAACACGAAGTGCTGCAGCGTAGCCATAAGCGGGATGCTAACAGCATCCGTTCCCTTCGAACCCAGCTCACCGGCGTGGAACGAACAAATACCGAGCTCACAACAAGGATAAAATCCCTCGAAGGCGAGAATAAGGCTCTTCGCACTTCCCTTTCTGCCCTTCGCAAGTCGTCCAGGCTTCGGATTGGAACGGCGGTGACCGCTCCTGCTCGCGCGCTGACTCGCCTCAAAGCTCCCGTCGAAAGCATACTTAAACGTCAGACTCCAGTAGCCCCGTCGGCAGTCGAGACGACACTATCCCGACCTCTAAACCCCATCGAACGTGCCAACGAGCTACGCGAACTACTATCAAGAGCGCCGTCCAAAGGGAACGCACATAACCTGATAGCCCACCTGTACTTCGTCCTAGGAGCGGTAAGCGAACCGGCCGCCGTCATCGAACGGTACGAGGAGGTCCTGACCGATCTGACGCCGAAGGAACGCCAGTTGATTGAGGCAGTGCGAGGCCTCAATAGGCTTCAGAAGCGGCCAATCGTCCTGCCACCGGAGCAAGGGAGCCCCGGTTATCAGCCCGAACGCGGCCGAATGTTGTATTGTGCGCACAGCGTATCTCCCTATAACTCCAACGGGTACTCGACTCGGACAGCGGGCATAGTTAATGGACTTGCCGCAGCGGGTGCAGATGTCGTCATTGCGGCCCGTCCGGGCTACCCGTGGGACGTCAAGACTGATAAGGCTCCGTCCTCGGACGTCAGTTACACAGAGACCATCGCAGGGATAACGCATTTCTTCAGTCATGGACCAACCTGGACACAAAGCCCCCTCGACCATTTCATCCAGCAGGCTGCAGACAGCTATGTCCAGATAGCGATCCGAAATCGCGTGGAGCGCATCCAGGCAGCGTCTAATCATGTAACCGCTTTACCCGCGCTTATCGCAGCTCGCCGCCTAGGGCTGCCCTTCATTTACGAGGTGCGGGGACTGTGGGAGATTACCGAATCCTCCACTAAGCCAAACTGGGGTCAATCGGACAGGTACAACTTCTCCAAAGACATGGAGACACTTGTAGCTGCTAGCGCAGACTCCGTGTTTGCGATTACCCCACAGGTAATGGACGAGCTTATCCAGCGGGGGGTCCCAGCCGAAAAGATCTCTGTCCTTCCCAACGCCGTCGACACCGACGACTTCAGTGACATGCCGCAGCACCGGCCCACGCGGACCCGACTTGGGCTGGAAGACGATGCGCCAGTGATCGGCTACGCCGGAAGCCTAGTGGAGTACGAGGGCCTTGGCACTCTACTAGAGGCTTTCAGAACACTCATACTGAAGGACATCCGCGTCCACCTGGTGATCGTCGGCGACGGAGCGGCCCTTCCGAAGCTGAAACACCAGGCGAAACAGCTTGGGATAGCAGATTACGTCAAGTTCACCGGGAGGATCGCTGCTGAGGAAATCCCTGCGCTTATTAGCGTGTTCGATATCATGCCATGCCCTCGGATGCCGCTGCCGATCACGGAGATGGTGTCACCGCTTAAACCGTTAGAGGGCATGGCCGCTGGCAAAGCAGTGGTCCTCTCTGATCTCGCGCCGATGCGCGATCTGGCAGGCGAGGACGGAGAGCGTGCACGACTGTTCCAGGCTGGAGACCCCGGCGCTCTGGCAAGGGTCCTTGAGGACCTTCTCAACGACCCCACTCAACGACAGGAAATGGGTCGCCGCGCGCGGCTCTGGGCAGTAGCGGAGCGGACCTGGAAGAAAGTGGGCGAGGTAGCCTGGAGCTCTCGCGAGTCTACTCAGACGACTGCGTCGGAGTCGGCGCGAAATCTGTCCAGCCTCACCCTTGGGATCATCGCCGACGAGTTCACAACCGCAGGACTCCGACCTGAAATCAATCTGGTCGAAGTGCATCCCGATCGATGGCAAGCCGAACTCGATTCCAACCCTATCGACGCGATGTTCGTCGAATCGGCGTGGGACGGAAACGAGGGCTCTTGGAGAGGGAAGGTGGGCTATTACGACGACGAATCATTTGCCGACCTACTCGCCCTGCTAACCTATTGCCGCGAACGTTCTATACCAACCATCTTCTGGAACAAAGAGGATCCGGTCCACTTCAACCGTTTCAGACAGACCGCTAGGCACTTCGACCACGTCTTCACAAGCGACGACGGTTCTATACCCGGCTATCTTCAGTCCGCCGGCCCATCATTGGTGTCGGTCGCATCATTGCCGTTCTATGCTCAGCCCAAGCTTCACAACCCCCTGCCAAGCCTCCGGCCCTATTCACATACCGTCAGTTACGCAGGCTCCTACTACGGCGATCGATACAAGAAACGTTCTGACCAGCTCCACGCACTGTTGGCCGCTGCACTGCCCTCAGGGCTGACCATCTACGATCGTCAACACCTAAACCCGGACAGCCCCTATAAGTTTCCTCCCGATCTGGCACCCCACGTCAGTGGAGGCCTTCCTTACGCGGAAATGCTTGAGGCCTACAAAGCACACCCAGTCCATGTGAACGTGAACTCAGTCGAACAGTCGGGCACCATGTTCTCCCGTCGAGTCTTCGAGGTGGCCGCTTGCGGGGGAGCGGTGATCAGTGGTCCGGGTCTAGGTATTGAACGGGTTTTCGGAAGCGTTATCCCGATAGCTCAGGATCAACGGAGTGCACACGCTCTCATCAATTATTGGATGGAGAATGAGGACGCCCGGAACGAGGACGCTTGGCTGGGAATGCGCTCAGTCTTTCGTAGTCATACTGCAGCCCATCGCCTCACCTACGTATTGAGGACAGCAGGCCTAGAGATAGTGGCGCCTGCCCTGGAAAAGTACGCGCTACGAGTGTCAAACCCTACCCAAGAGACCATTGAGCAACTCGAAGCCCAGAGCGTCCGCCCTGCCCTCATACTGATGGATTCCGAGGCCAATCCGAATCGCGTAGTGAACGGTATGGCCGGTGAAGGGGCGATGAACCTCAGCTTAGAGGCTCTCCTGACCGCCGGAATCACCCTCATTGGGGACGTGCCCAGTGGGCCGATTGACCGAACGTTTTACGAAGACCTGCTTACCTCCAGGAAGTATTTGGCTTGGGACTCGGCACGAATCGAATCCTCACACACTAACGAACCCGGGTGGGGGCTCGCGCGACCGGCGCCACACGAGGATGTTGCGGGAAGACACCTTGAAGCTCTGGTGGCCAAGGGGACAGGATCGCTGATCCTTAATCGGCGAGTTACCGCATCTTCATCAGCTGCTGCTCAGCAGAGGGTCAAGCCGGCTGCAAAACGGATACTCGTCGCTGGGCATGACCTGAAATTCGCTCGCGGGCTTATCTCATACCTTGAGGACGCAGGGCACACTATCGAAATCGATCAGTGGTTGGGCCATTCGCAGCACGATGAGACAGGCAGTCGTGCCAAACTTGCAACCGCTGACATCATCTTCTGCGAATGGGCTCTGGGGAATGCGGTGTGGTATGCCAACAACAAACGCCAAGACCAAAGGCTGGTATGCAGATTGCACCTCCAGGAGCTGACCACCCCTTACCTTTCACAGCTGAACACCCATAACGTGGACCAGTTCATTTTTGTCGGCAGGCATATAGCGGACGTCGCTGAACGAGATTTCGATATTCCTGCGAAGAAATCGCAGGTTATTCCGAACTATGTTGACACGAAGCGTCTTCATCGGGACAAGAAGCCCGGGGCCAATTGGAATATCGGCCTAGTTGGCATTGTCCCGCAGCGAAAGCGCTTGGACCTTGCCCTGGATGTGCTTCGAGGGCTAAGACGATCAGATAGGCGTTACCACCTGTTCATTAAGGGCAAGCGTCCTGAGGACTTCCCCTGGATGGCTGATCGTCCTGAAGAATTGGCCTATTATCTGGAGCAATATCAGCGTATCGAAAACGATCCGCTGCTTTCAGGTGCGGTAACGTTCGATCCGCAAGGTGATGACATGGCCGAATGGTATCGGAAAATTGGGACGGTTCTTTCCATGAGTGATTTCGAATCATTTCATCTGACGCTCGCTGACGGTGCGGCGTCGGGCGCACTTCCCGCCACCCTCGCCTGGTCAGGAGCCGACCAGATTTACCCGGTATCGTGGATCTCAGCGTCCGTTGAATCTCTGACGAAACGCGTGGCGAGCATGGCAGCCGATGAGCCAATGCGGACCGCTGCGGTGATCAACGCGAGGAAGTTCGTCGAGGAACACTTTGACCAGTCGCAGGTCCTGCAGAATCTGCTTGAATCGATCTTGAAAGAATAGAACCACGGATGCGTGAGTTTCAAAAAGTTAATAGGAGGTACCCATGAAGGTGTTCTTTACCTTCAGCGACGCCGCACGGCATAGTCGAAAAGGGGGGTTCTTTATATCTTATCGAAATGTGTTGTTCCCTTTTTGGTGGAACCTCACAGGATCTAGCGAATGGACTCTTTTTACTCCTGGTCGATTTGACCGCGCCAAGCCCGTTCCAGCATTTCAGAGGTCTTCGTACGCCGAATCCATAGATCAGAATGTCGTGTCCATGTTCGATCCTATGCTCTTCATGAATCGCGACATCAGTTTGGGTTGGTACGTGGGAAACCGGTCTCACCACTATGCCGACTGGTTAGCGATCCTCGTGGAAAGGATGATCTCACAGATGAAAATTGATGTGAACAAGGTCGTCATCTATGCGTCGTCGGGCGGCGGTATACCGGCGATAAAGATCGGAACTAGGAACGCAGGAACTAAGATCTATTGCTCGAATATTCAGGTAGATGTGCGTTCGTACTACAAGAAAACGTTCAGCAAAATGATCGCGGTGGCATACCCCGGGATGGACGAGCTAGAGGTTACAGAGAAGTTCTCATCTCATCTAACTTGCATCGACTGGGACGGAGACTTCTCCCTCACCTATGCCCAAAACTTGTTTGATGATTTTCACCTACAGAATCACTTCAAACCGTACAGGGATGAATATGAAAGAGTGAGCGGCCGCCGAAAGGTCGATTTCCTTGTCTATCGGGATGAGGAAAGTGGGCACGGAGTGCTGGACAAGAGCATCGAGCTGGAGATCATCCGAGCGATGCACTCTGGAGCTGATGTTGCGGCAATACTACCCTCGGGGAGGCACCTTGCGGCATCAGAACCGATCTAATCGAGCCCTTGATATGGGTTTGAACATGTCAACCGAACCTGATTTCCCGAGGTCAGGCTGCATCATTGGACGCTAAAGACTTCGGAAGAAGACTCATGTATCAATGGGCCTTGGACGGTCCATCGCAGCGGGAGTTCGACCAGCATGCGAAAGTGCTAGTTGATAGGTTCTCGGGATCGGGGGCGGGGGTTACCAAAGGGGCTCGCGTCGACTTTCGGAACTACATCGATTTCTTGAGGGTTTCCGAGGGGCTCGATGTTGCCTTCTCTCGATTGGACGAGCTCCGAAAGAGCGGGTTGTCGTCCGACCTGTATGCCACAGCAGGCATGACAGCTGCCCGCCGTGCAGGCGAATATGGCAGAGCAGCAGACTTCCTTTTGGCTGCCCATGAAGAGTGGCCCAAGAATATGGGCATTTTCGTCTTTCTGATTGAGACTTTGATCTCCGCAGACCGAGTGACTCATGCCGCCGAGTTGCTTAGGGAAGCTAACCGTTCTGGCAGTATGGGCATTCGGTCCTCTGCGGTAGGCCTGAAGCTTGGTGAAATGGCCGCTGTTTGTGGTGTTTGGGACGAAGTCGAGCAGTTCGTTCATTCGAGCGTCGCAGAACCAGACGCTCCTGCCGTGAAAGTTCTTATGAAACGGGCAGAGCTGGGTTTGTCGTTTAGGGACCAAGCTGCCGAATTTCCAACCTATGTCCTGAATATGCTGGAAGACAGACGAAAGCTCAGTTTGCTCCGGGGCCTCTATAGACAGTTCGGCGTCGTACCCAACCGTCACGAGGCGGTGGATGGTCGGAGAATTGACCCCTCCGAACTGCCAGACATTGCCGCTCATCGTGGATTGAGAATGGGTAAAGGTGCGCTCGGGTGCGCGCTTGGCCATATCTCCATGTGGCAGACGTTCCTCTTGAGCAACCGTAGCTATGGATTTTTCCTCGAAGACGACGGATTGCCATACACCTGGATGAACTTATCCGAAGTGGTTGCCGAAGCGGGGCAGTTTGACGTCCTGTACGTCAATGAGCGAATGTCGTCGGTCAAGGCCGGAATTGTCTCGACTTCCATCAGTCCACTTTGGGAGACTCTCGCCACGAGGCCTGATTCTGTGCATGGTTGGGGGGCGGACGGCTATATCCTGTCGCGGCTCGGCGCGGAACGCCTGCTCGAAGCAGCGTCGGAAGATAAGGTGCTAAGCCACATCGATGGACAGATTGCGTCATATGGCATTCCGCCGGACGCGACGCCAACCAATGTTGCACAACAGATTGGGCTTTCTGTGCGCCAGACCAGCCGATACCTCCCGACTCTTAACATCAAATGCCTCGAGTTTCCACTGGTGGCGAGCATGGACTTCGGAGACTCAACCATTGGCCGGGTGGGTGGGCACTAGAGCGTTATATCTTGATCTCGATTCAAGTGAGGTTTATCCACCGGGTTGTGAAAGCCGTCGCCTGACTAGGATCCCCGTCCGTTCGAAATATTCTGACTCGATACTTGCCAGGGGAAAGATCATCGAATATAACGACTTGGCGAGCTGAATAACTCCGCCGGCGAATAATGTCAGAGGCTTTGAATAGTCGATACGCGAGCTGGGCACCGTCAGGGGCGTAAACCTTAATCCGGATGCTTCCTTTGCTCTGATCCGCGGTCAGAATATAGGGAAGTGCTTCCTCAGGGGATTCCGCAACCCACTGCTCGAGGTTAGCTCGAAGGAAGAACCTAAATACAGAACCGATGTCAGCGTGCGACAGGTCCGCCAGAACCGTGACGCTGGGAGGCACGGCCCTTTCTATAGACATTCCATCTACAAGCGGCTGGACATGACGAGGGAGGTGATGATCGTTAGCCCCTACCAGGATTGAAACCCGGGTGGCATCCTCCGCATGACGAGCGTATCTATCGACAATCCCGTCCAGGTGAGCAATGTCTTCTTCACCTTCCCCACCGGCCATAAATAGCAGCATATTGGGATGTGGGCCGGCTACGAAAGTTCCTATTCGTGTCTGGGGCGCCCCTACAACTACTCTGCCGGCCGGGAGAGCGAAACCATGGATAAGGGCGGCAGTTCCCCCTTTAGAGGACCCAGCGGTTACGACATCGGCCGTATCGAGACCGTTGTCGCGTACAACCTGCTTTATCAACGACTGGACGGCATCGAAAATGTCGGTCGAGCGGTGGTCGGAATGATAGTAGGCACCCTGGTCACCGAAGTCGTCCAGAATATAGAGAGCGCTGATGTCGACGTCGTCCACTGTTGATTTGTAGTTATAGGTGAAATCGCCAGGATTGTGGATTGCCGTAAAAATGACCACCAATCGCTTCCTGCCTGCTTGGGACGATCCTTGTGAGAATAGGTAATTCAAGGGTATCGGGCCGTCGTGGCGAGACCAGCCGGATGCTGGGAGCGAAAGATTTCTATCAGTGTAGTTGAAATCCGAGAGTCGGATCTTCGTTGCTATCTTCACGTTCGTTCCCGAGAATTTAACTACAACAACTTTCGCGGGTACAGCTTCACCGAACTTTGGAAATCTCCAACCAAGTGGTTTTGGTTTCTCGACGCCTTCGTGAAGGGAAATCGAGGTGGGAACGGTGGCTGAAAACATTAAGTCCATTACCTTCTTGTTTTCATGGAACAGTTCAAAACCCTGACCGTGCAGCGTCACCTGAACTTCAGTGCCAAGATTCCATAGTAGTTCGTACTGATGTTCCGTCGAACTGGACACAGAGTCTTCGAGATCGAAGGATGGCACTTCTGATCCATCTGTCACCGATACCGTGCGTTGGTGAACGACATCCTCGTATCTGGCGTTCTTTCCGACAACGACAAATCCGTCCGAACGCTCCTCAACTAATTCTAGTGTTACCTGATCTTTTTTATCATCAGTTCGAGGAAGACTCGCCCCGTCTACTACAAGACTATTATGGGCGTATTGCGAGTAAGCGTAACGAGAGAAAGGGTCCTTGTAATCGTAGCTAAATGGTCCGGACTCGCTCAATAGATCGATTTCTTTGCTGCGAAGGAAGAAGCTGAGGTCATCTGAATGTTTGTGATAGTCGGCGTTGTATGCTGCGGAAAAGAACGCATAAGTTGCTCCGACATGTCCCCACTGATCCCGGTAGACGGCGTAACCAGACTCTGGCAAAACAAGCCACCGCTCCTGGGGAGGGCGTCCATGCGCCCCGGCACTGCTGGCGTAGGCGAATTCGGGGCTTGTGAAGACTCGGTGCATACCGGCCCGATTGACCGGTATCTGCTGTGTATCGCTGACGGGAGGGTATATTCCGTCCGGCATGAGAGCGTGGGTGGCGTAACGCTCCGCACGGCTTATCAGCTGAGCGTAAAAAGCAGCGTCCGCGTGGTTTGCGATCGAAGCGATGCGCTGCACATTCGCGACTTGTCGGGAAACCATCAGGTGGTAGGTCGGCGTGTTTTCGACATGCACGCCGTCCTCGGTGAAGCATTCGCTGAAATAGGCCCGAAGCCGAAGCATTGCGATGTTGAAGTAGGTTTCGGGTCGGTCTCCTCCGTCGGAAGCCGACAAAATGCTCCAGTAAAGGAGTGCGAGATCCTGGAACATGCCGTGGTTGTTCCCAGCGGAGTGAAAGTCGTCTCTTGCCAGCAGGTCCGCTGTCGAACTAATGAGGGGCTCAAGAACTTGTTTATCTAGATCCGGGTCGATTATCCGCACCCGTATTTGTAAAGACATAAGGTTTAGGAGACGCTGGGCGGTCGTCTCATCGTGATATGCCATCGGTTCCACGTCCGATGGTTTGGGATGCAGCTCCTCCCAATCCCTGACCAGATCCACCGCCATCGTCGCGGCTTGGTGTGCCGTCTCCTTGGCCGTGAGGACTGTTTCAAACCAGTCGACAAAGAAAATGAAGCCGTGAAGGTAACGTTGCTGGCTGCGGGGAAAAGGTTTAGACCAAATTCCTCCGTTATCGTATTTCACATCGGCAAAACTAGGGGAGGAAATTGTGTGATTCTCGACAAAGTTCATCGCCCTCGCGGTACTTGCGTCCCCTTTAGCTTGAGGTAATAGGGAAAGAACAACCTCTCGGAGCTTCGTCGTTTCTAGTTCTGTAAGCATTTTCCCTGAATCTCATTCGTATGACCTGCGGACTGACATCGAACTCGGCACCTAGGGGGAAGCCCGCTGTTCAATTCATCAAGCTTAGCCTCCGTCAGTGCCGTACCCGGCCGGTCGGCAACCTTGCGTGGACCGGCCGGTCGCAGAGGAACGTGAACCGTGCTGGTCCGTCTCGTTTATTTTGCGCTGGTTATCGAGGGGGCCACTGTGACAGGGGACACAGGTGCGCGGGTGGGGCCTAGCGGAAGACCTAGACCTCCTATTTGGCAGTCGCGGTCAGGTTGAGGTTGGATACGTTGGTCATCGTCATTTTAATGATGGTGAGCGCTTGCCCGCTTGGGCCCTTGCCTGGGGCCGCGACGGCCCCCAACTTGGATCCTGACGGTACTCCGCCGAAATTGATAGTGATCTGCTGCCCATTCTTCTTCAGGGTGGCCCGGTTCAGACTTGCATCGATTGTGACCGCTGCGTCAGTTACCCATTGCCAGGTCATTGCCTTACCTGAACTTGCCTTCGCCACGTCGTTGATGACCATACTCGTCGGAGTGTGGGTGACGGTACGGGTTGCCGATGAGGTGCCCGGCAACGCCTGGGCCATATCAACGGATGCGGAGGACGATGAAAGGAGCTTGGTTGCGCCCTTCGCGCCGATCGGTTGATTCGACTGGCCCATGAGCAATGTGGAGTGCGCAGAGGTACCAGGCTTCCAGAAGTTCCAGCGGGTGGCCGCACTGTAGTAGCCAGTGGGGTTGTTCAACTCGGTTCCAGGATCGATCGACCATTGAACACCCTTCCGGAAGAAGGACACTGTCCCTAGATCGAGGTGGGAATGAGCCGTGGTGTTTTCCCCACCCTTCAATGTTGCAGTCCCGGCTGTCGATCCGCTTGGCAGGTGTAGCGCGGCGAATCCTGTGAAGGGGTATACCGAAGATTTCTTAGCGGGAAGTTGACCCGGCTGCGCCCACCACCACATCAACTGAGAGTCAGGCTTGGCTTGATTCTCTTTCCAAACCCAAGCGGCAACTCCAGCGTCCTTGGTGGTGTAGGAAATCCAGGCTGGCATCAGAGGACTAAGCGCATTTGGCTCAGCATCCGCAAAGGGTGTCGGTAGACCATCGGGACCGGTGCTGTTCATCGCGTAGTCCGCTGTTTTGGCAAGTGAAGGAATTGCTATTGGGTTGGAAGCGTACACGTTGGGAAGGGTTGAATACAGGGTCGCGAAGGCCCGGCTTTCGTAGGTCCAATATCCGGGGCCTTCCTGAGATCCTCCGTCAGCGGTGACCATAGCAAGGGCAGGCTGAATGGATACTAGGGATTCTTTAGCCAGAGCGGCGGCTTGAACGGGTGACTTCTCCAGGTAGACAGCCGATGCGACGAACGTTGCTGCGTTGTGAATAGCTGCAATATTTGTGGCTGCATCGACGAAGTTTTCCCTGTCTGCGTGGAGGCAGGTTTGCGGGCCGAGCCACCGCACCAGAACTGTCTCTTCCATTCCAGCGACTGGTGCCCAGTCATTTGCGGTGCCGGCTGCCAGAAGGAGGTGGGACGCAGTAAGTGTGCTCATGGTCTCGGGTCCGCTTTCGAGAATCCGTCGTGTATCCGAACGCATGGCGTCCCGTGACTTGGTGTCTCCTGCCTGGAGCCAGCCATATCCGAGCCGCGAAACCCGAGTCGAGAAGCTACCTCGCAGCTGGTCGATTGTGAGTACGTCCGCGGCTTGGTTGGCGGCTCCTCGGATCATTTGTCCGTGAACCTTTTCGATCGCGGGGTTGGTTGCTGCGCGGGAGTTCGCGTCAGCAATCATCTTGTTGGTTGTGATGATGCCTGGCCCATTTGTTGGCAACTTCGGAGCGAACTTCGACTCCGCGACTGGAAGCGCGCAACCGCCTAGGAATCCGACCCAGCCCGAGGACGCGGGAATGGTGCCGGTACGACCCTCAAGCTCATCCCGCCAAGCTGGAGCCTGAAGCTTTGCGGCAGCGACCACTTTTCCGATGGCGTTTCGCTGTGCAACTCGGTCGGCGGCGAGAACTGTAGTGAAGGCCTCTGCGCGAACCTTAGTTGCTTGATACGCAGATGCCGAGATCCGTGCAGCATTCAGGTCAGATAGCGCCGTTTTAGCCACGTTCTGCTGAACCACCCTCAGATCTTTCAAAGCCTTCATCTGGGTGGCACTGGTCTTCACCGTGGCTGCTCGGAGGCTTTCGGAATCGACAGCTTTGGCCGCTGCCGTCATAGCGGTCTGGGTTGTCGCTGCGGTAACCAACGCCCCGGCCTTATCCAGGCTCACCGTCCCGTTTGCTACGGCATCCTTGACAATTAATCCGTCTGCACGAGCCAAGGCCGAAATGAACGGTCGGGAATCCACATATAGATTTTTCGCCGCGGTGATCCTGTTCCGAAGGGTTGCCCGCTGGTCGTTCAGGCTCGGCCCACCTGCCGTTGCTTCCCCGGGAGTTGTGACTGTTGCCTTTGCAGGGGCCGAAAATCTCCCATCCTTATCGTGTGCAAAGTAGGAGTAGGAATAGGTCGTCAATGGCTGTAGACCAGTGTTCGTCACCGTGGTCTTCGGAACCGGGACATCGCTAACTGCGGTGCCATCGGTTGGGGAGGTGGGCGCGATGGTACCGGCGGCACGTCGAACGAGGACGCCGGTGTATGCGCTAGATGTTGGGTTCGTCCACCTGAGGGTCACTGTGGTTGGGGTGCCAGCATAGGCAGTCACTGCAGAAACCGGAGGCGGCGGTGGCGCGGCAACGGCTGGGCTACCCGCGTAGCGGTACATGAATGCCGCCATCGCATCCCGATTGACAGGCAAGAGTGGACGATAGGTCCTATCGGGCCAGCCCTCGGAAATTTTCTTGGACGCCAGCCAACTAATTTCCTTATAGAACTGGACCCCTTTGCCTACATCTGTGAATCGTGCCGTTGCCGGGGCGGTGTAGGAAGGGCTCTTTGCCAGTCGATACATGAACGCGGCCATAGCGTCTCGGTTCACCGGCTCTAGCGGACGGAAGGTTCCGTCGGAATAGCCGGTCGAGATCTTCATGGACGCTAGCCAGCTAATCTCCTTGTAAAACTGGGTCGTCGTGGTGACGTCTCGGAACGGCGATTTAGCGGGCGGTGTGTACGCTGGGCTACCCGCGAGCCGGTACATAAATGCCGCCATCGCATCCCGATTGACCGGCTCTAGCGGTCGGAAGGACCCGTCCGAGTAACCGGTAGAGATTCTCTCGGCGGCTAGCCAGCTGATCTCGTCAAAAAATTGATTATCGCTGCGCACGTCGAAGAAGGATCCTGCCGCAGCCGACACTTTAGCGTTCTCTACGGTTTCAACGGCGTTGGCCGACCCCATCACGAGGAACGGAACAACCAAAAGGAATGCTATTGCCGAAGCAATCAACCGACGTGCACGAGTGAAGAAAGACATGAAGCTGACCTCCGCATAAGCCAGCCCCAACGACCGACGACACCCTGGATAAATTCCAGGTTATGGCGAACCTACAGCAGCGCTGAAGCGTAAAATCGATTCTTGCTCAATCATGATCCAACACTGATTCAATCCTGTGGTAAACGCGCGGCTTGAACCGCCCTGGGTTTGTTGGAGGCTTCTGACCTTGGAATCGAGAATAGAGTCA